>JAYTIO010000001.1:0-4725 GCA_043731805.1 Pedosphaera sp.
CGCCAAGGGCCTGCGCATCTTCACCATCGGCATCGGCAGCGCGGCGGGCGAACTCATCCGCGTGCCCGACGCGAAGGGCAAGCTGGACTTCCTCAAGGACGAGAGCGGCAACGTGGTGAAGTCCAAACTCAACGAAACCCTGCTCCAGCAAATCGCCGGCGCGGCAGGTGGCTTCTACCTCCCGTTGCGCGGCGCGAACACGATGGACCTGCTCTATGAACGCGGCCTCGCCCCGTTGCCGAAGTCCGAGTTCAACGCGAAGCTGATGCAGCGCCACCACGAGCGATTTTACTGGCCGCTGGCCATCGCCATCGTTTTGCTCCTCGCCGAAATGTTCCTACCCGAGCGACAGAAAGTGCGCCGTCCCGACACCGGAGCGCGGACGCCCACGTCCGCCGCCGCGCTCGTCTCACTGCTCTGCGCTCTCCACTTCCCGCTCTCCGCCCGAGCTTCCTCCGCCGACGCGCTGAAAAACTACGAGGCCGGCAAATACGAAGCGGCCCTCAAGGAATACGACCGCCTCCGCCAGCAGCACCCGGAGGACGCCCGCCTCGCCTTCAACGCCGGGGCCGCCGCCTATCAAGCCAAGCAGTTCGAGGACGCCACGCGGCACTTCAGCGGCGCGACCGGCGCGCGCGACCCCCAGCTCGCCCAGAGCGCCTTCTACAATCTCGGCAACGCCTACTTCCAGCTCGGCGACACCGCCACCGAGACCGCGCAGAAACAGGAAGCCTGGCAAAGCTCCCTCGGCTTCTACGACACCGCGTTGAAGCTCAACTCCGCCGCCGCCGACGCCAAACACAACCGCGACCTCGTGCAACGCAAGCTGGAAGAACTCAAGCAACAGCAGGACAAACAACAGGACAAGGACGACAAAAAGCAGGACGACAAGAAAGACGACCAGCAGAAGAAGGACGACAAAAAGTCCGACGACAAGAAAGGCGACGACCAGAAGCCGGAAAAGCCCGACGGCTCCAAACCCGACGAGAAGCAAAAACCCGAGCAGCCCAAGCCTGACCAACCCGGCGACCAGAAGCAGCCGGACCCCAAAAAGCCCGACGACAAAAAAAGCGACCAGAAGCAAAACCAACCCGGCGACAAAGGCGACAAAGACGAAAAGGACGCCGCCCAATCCGCCGCCGCCCTCGGCCAGATGACGCCGCAGCAGGCGATGCAACTCCTCGACTCCCAACGCGGCGAGGAACGCGCCCTCATCTTCCTCCCCACCAACGCCACGCAAAAAGCCAGCGGTCGCGTGCTGAAAAACTGGTGAAGCCCGCAGCCCAGAGTAGCGCAGGTGTCCAAGCCCGCTTGCCTGACCGCAAAGGTGGAAAACCCAAGTCGCCCGCGAATCCCGCGAATCACCGCGAATCGAAGCCCGCCGGTCGGCCACATCTCACCACTGACTCTGAGCGCCGACGGGTTGGCTGCGCTCAGGGAGCAGCGTCGCGCTCGGCTTCTTCGCTTGTCCCCGTCCCATTCGCGCCGATTCGCGTGATTCGCGGGCAGTCCAGTTCTCGCCGCCTGCACCGTGCGTCCGTCACTCGCTGGCTCTCGTGTCTTTGGCTCCTGCTCGCGGGCCTGCTTGCCCCCGCCCACGCCGTTACTTTCAGCGCGTCGCTGGACCGCACCACCATCCGCGTGGGCGAGCCGGCCGTGCTCACGTTGCGCTTCGATGGCGGGCAGCCCGACGGCGTGCCGCGCCTGCCGGACGTGCCCAACCTCCGGCTCCAGTTCACCGGCCAGAGTCAGCAAATCTCCATCCTCAACGGCCAGCGCGTTGGCACCCTGCTGCTCACCTACGCCGTCACGCCCGCCGCGCCCGGCGACTTCACCATCCCCGCCTTCAACGTCCCTGTCGGCGGCGCCATGCTGCCGAGCCAACCGCTTGCGCTGAAGGTGCTCCCGGCCAATGCCAAAGTCCCCGACACTGAGGCGTTCCGGCAGCTCACCTTCGTCAAAATCCGCGCGGGCAAAACCAACGCCTTCGTCGGCGAACCGTTCTCGCTGGAGGTGCGGCTCTACTTCACCGGCGGTGGCGAAATCCAGATGCCCAGCCTGCGCGGTGACGGCTTCACCCTCGCGCCGTTCCAACACCAGCAAGGCCAGGAGCAAGTCGGCAACGCCCTCTTCCGCGTGCTCCTCTTCCGCACCGTGGCCACGCCGGTGAAGGCCGGAAAACTCGCGCTCGGCCCGGCGCAGTGCGCGTTCAACCTGCACGTGCGCGTCGGGGGCGGCGATGTCTTCGACCTCTTCAATCGCGGCGTCCGCGCGCAAGCCGTCACCATCCTCAGCGACCCGCTCGACATCCAAGTCCTGCCACTGCCCACCGAGGGCCGGCCCGCCGACTTCAACGGGGCCGTGGGGAACTTCACGCTGGCCGCCAGCGCCGCGCCGGTGGACGTGGCCGTGGGCGACCCCATCACCGTGCGCGTGCAAATCAACGGCCGCGGCGCGCTCGACGGCGTGCGGATGCCGACCTTGGAGCTGGGCGAGGCGTTCAAATCCTACCCGGCCACCGTGACCACCGAGCAGCCCGACCCGCTCTCGATGACGGGCTTGCGGAAGCTCGAACAAGTCGTCCAGCCGCAGAGCGCGGACGTGAAGGAACTGCCCGGGTTTGCCTTCAGCTTCTTCGACCCCGACGCCCGCGCCTACCGCACGCTCAAACACCCCGCCACGCCGTTGCGCGTGCGCCCCGCCGCCGCCGCGCAGGCCCCGACCGTCGTGATGACCACGACGAACGCTGCCGCCGCCGCCGCCGCGACGGAACTCGTCCACATCAAACCGCACCTTGGCGTGCTGGCGTCGCCGAATGCGCTACGGCTGCCGGGCTTTTGGCTCCTGGCCGGCGTGCCCTTCGCGCTGTGGCTCGGGCTGCTCGCACGCCGCATTCAGGCGGAGAACCTCGCGAACAACCCGCGCCTCCGCCGCCGTCGCGAAGTCGCGAAGCTGGTGAACTCCGGTCTGGCCGAGCTGCGCCAGCAAGCCTCCGCCGCGCAGCCGGAGGCGTTTTTCGTCAACCTGTTCCGGCTGTTGCAGGAGCAGCTCGGCGAGCGGTTGGACCAGCCCGCCAGCGCCATCACCGAGGAAGTGATTGAGGAGCGCGTGCAGCCGCTGGGCGCGAGCGACGCGACGTGCCAGTCGCTCCATGCGCTCTTCCAAGTCTGCAACGCCGCGCGCTACGCCCCGGTGCGTGAGACCAGCGAACTGGCGAAGCTGGCCGAGCAATTCGCCACCACGGTCGAGGAACTGCGGCAACTGGAGCGGAGCCGATGAAGACTTTTTTGGCCACAGACGAAACACAGATGGAACACAGACGAGGAGTGGGGGCGGGGATTTTATATAAGGAGGGCAGGAAGGCAGGAAACGAAGTTGAACGGCGCCGGTTTTTCTCCTGCCCTCCTGCGCTCCTTATTAAATCCCTCTCCCTCCTGTGGCTGTTGCTGGCGTCTGTGCGACTCGCCGCCGCCGCTCCTGGGACGGAGTTTGAGGCGGCGAACAAACTCTTCGAGCAAGGCAAGTTCGGCGCGGCGGCGGGGGCTTACGAACGGCTGCTGACGAACGGCCCGACGGCGGCGCTGCACTTCAATCTCGGCAATGCGCGCTTCAAGAGCGGCCAGCCGGGCAAGGCGATTTTCCACTATCATCAGGCGCTCGCGCTCGCCCCGCGTGACCCGGATGCGCGGGGCAATTTGCAGTTCGTCCGCCGCAACCTCGGCGTGACGGTGGCGGGGAATCTCGGCGGCCACCTGCTTCGCCGGCACACGCTGGACGAGTGGGCGTGGCTGGCCGGCGCGGGAATCGGCGCGTGGTTCCTGTTGCTCGCGCTCGGCGAGGCGCAGCCGGCGAAGCGCGCGGCCTTCGCCTGGCTCACGAAGACTTTCGGCGTCGCCGCCCTCGGGTTCACGGCGCTGCTTGCCACCGCGCATTGGGAGCGGAGCGCGACGCGGCACGCCGTCGTGGTGGTGCCGGAAGCGCCGGCCCGGCCCGGCCCGCTGGCGGAGTCGAAGGCCGCGTTCGCCCTGCGCGACGGCACGGAAGTCGTCGTGCTCGACGCGAAGGACGACTGGCTCCAGGTGCGCGACGCCGGGCAGCGCGCCGGCTGGGTGAAGCGCGACGCGCTCTCGCAATTGCCGTGACGGAAACCGCGCCGAGTTTCCGCGCCGAGTTTCCGATTGAAAGCACCCGGCTCGCGGCCTAGGATCGAGAGCAGCACAGGTTCCCCGAAAAAGCCGCTGAGTCTTGGCCGAGCGCCGGGTCAGCGTGGCGCCCCTCAGCAAGTGAACGGGATGGACCTAGGCCCGTTTGAATCCGGCATGAACGTAGTCCCTACCGCCCCCTTCGAGCCGGCCAGTCTGGCTCCGGCGAGTCCGCCCGCGGTCACGCGCGTGCTCCTCATCGAAGACTGCCCCGCCGACGCGCTGCTCATCTGCGCGCTGCTGGGCGACGCGTTTGCAGTGACGCACACGCCCGGCTTGCGCGAGGGCATCGCCGCCGCGGCGCAGGTGCCGTTCGACCTCGTGTTGCTGGACCTGTTCCTTGGTGACAGCCGCGGGCTGGACACGTTTGCGCAGTTCCAGGCGCTGCACCCGGAGCTGCCCATCGTCGTGATGAGCGGGCTGGACGACGAACGGATCGCGGAGGCCGCCGTGCATGACGGCGCGCAGGATTATCTCGTGAAGGGCCAGATGGACGAGGTGCTGCTGCACCGCGCGGTGCGCT
>JAYTIO010000002.1:0-4140 GCA_043731805.1 Pedosphaera sp.
ATCTGCCCGCCGAAGGTTGGGTGGGCCAGGAGGGTGCGAGCCGCTTCACGCCCCAAGGGATCTACGAGCAGGAGTATTGTCCGCGGGGAAACATGGAAAACATTCTCAAGCAACAGGTGCTGGATTTGGGAGGCGACCGGATGAGCACTCACCATCTGGCGAGCAATCAATTGCGGCTGTGGTTGACGACCTTCGCCTATTTGCTCTTGGAACGGTTGCGGACCCTAACCTTAAGTGGAACGGTGTTGGCCAAGGCCACGGTGGGAACCATCCGGGTGAAATTGTTGAAGGTAGCCGCGGCCCTTACCGTGAGTGTGCGGCGCGTGCATGTGCAACTTTGTAGTGCTTTCCCCTTGCAAGAAATATTTCGCGCCTGCCAGCAGCGGCTGCTGAGGTTGCCGCCAGCCAGCGGCTGAGCGCTTTCTCTCCAAATACCGTAGGAACACGCCGAGTCTGAAGCGTGGCGGGAGCGGTGTGTCGGCAGCATCGACAAAAAGCGCTTTTTTTAGCTTGGTATCAACAGAAACGGTTGGAGGGCGCTAAACGACCTCAGATCTCCCCCGCGAATGATTCCCCCGGCCCCGTCCGGCCAAAATTCGGCGATTTCATCGCCGCGTGTGAAATATGCGGGCTAGGGATCGCGGTAGGGACGCCGGTTGCCCGGCGCCCCCCGCACAGATCCCGGCGGGCGGTTTTCCCGCACCGGGCTCTTCACGACGACTCGCTCAACGCACCGCACGCCACGTAGTGCGCTCCAAAGCGGCTCACTCGCGCGGCCTCCGTGGCGCTCCACCCAGCGCGTTCCGGCCCTTCAAGCTTCCCGCGCCCCGTTTCCTTGATCCTCGGCAGCGGCACCGCATACCGGTTCAGCCGCCGATGGAACGCCCCCCAACTGTAGCTCCGCCTTTGACTGCGCCGGTTTAACCAGTCATGGAGTTGCCGGCAGGTCTCGGTGCGGTAGTGTCCAAGGCTTTTGGAATTGCCTATGACTCCATAGTAGTTCCAGTGGCCCCGGTGTTTGGCGGCGACCGTCTTCATCAGGTGTCTGAGTTTCTGGTGCCGCTGCGCCCGTATCCATTCGCCGAACTGCGCCACCGCACCCCGCACCTTCTTGCGGCTGGTGCGGCGGGCGACGTAGGGTTGGCCCCGCGTACGGCTTTTCTCCCAGCGGAATTCAAAGCCGAGGAAGTCAAACCGTCCGTTGTGCTCGCCCCCGCCCCGTCCGAAACGCAACGTCTGCGTTTTGTCGGGGGCCAGTTCCAGGCCGAACTTCGCCAGGCGCTCTGGCAGTGCCTTTTCAAACGCGGCGGCCTCGTGGCGAAAATCGAAGCAGCACACGAAGTCGTCCGCAAAACGGAACCACCGGCTCTGCCCGCGATTTTCCTTCCGCACCCGTCGCTCGAACCACTGGTCGAGCCCGTAATGCAGATACACGTTGGCCAGCACCGGCGAGACGACGCCCCCTTGCGGGGTGCCGCTCTGCGGATGCTCGACGCGTCCATCTTCTGCGAGGAGGCCCGCTCGGAGCCATTTCCGAATCAGGCCCAACAACGCGCCCTCCTGGATTCTTTGCGCCAGCATCTTGAGCAACCCATCGTGCCGGATGGGGTCGAAGAATCCTTTGATGTCCGCCTCTACCACGAACTCATACCGCCCGCCAAACAGCGTGTCGGTCAGTTCGCGCACCGCCTCGTGCGGGCGGCGCGCCGGCCGATAGCCGTAACTACAGGGCAGGAAGTCCGCTTCGTAGAGGGCCGAGAGGATTTGCGCCACCGCGTACTGCACCCGCTTGTCCTCCAGCGTGGGAAGGCCCAGAGGCCGCAGCTTGCCCGGCCCCTTGGGAATGTACTTTCGGCGCACCAGTCGGGCGCGATACTGCTTGTGCTTCAACCGCTGCGCGAGGTCGGCGAGGTTCGCGTCGCGGTTCTGTTCATAATCCTCGAAGCGGACGCCATCCACTCCGGGCGCGGCGGCCTTCCGCAATTGGTAGAAACACGCCCGGAGGCTTTCCTCGTTAAGCAGCCGGTAAAGTCCGCCAAACCGGTGGGTTTTGTCTTGCACGGCCTTCTTGGCTATGGCCCGCAGGGAGGTTGGCCAGCGTGCGTCCGTCGTTCTTACGGCGCTGGTTTCCTGTGCGGGCTGCGTCGTCGTGTCGGTCCCTTGGCCAGGGTCGGGGCCGTGTCCTTGCTCCTGGCTACTACGAACCGATCTGTCTCCCTGCTTTCCCTTGGAGCGCACTTCTTGTCGTTGTGCGCCCCTACCCGTCTCGTGCCCGCGATTGGCACGTCGGGAGTCGGCAGGGCCTCCCAGGTTCCGGTCGTTGCGTTCCTCGCGTGCCACGCGCTGCGACCCCGGCAGGTTCCGACAGACCTCACCGTGGGCGGTCTGCTCCTTCTTGGGTTCCGGCGATGCTACACCGTCCCCGCCTGCGTGTCGTAATATGTCGAGGCTGGATAGCTTAAGCGGCGTGCGACGGCCACTTGCGGCCTGCGAGTTTCCCTGTGTTCGCTTCCCGGCGGTCGTTCGTCCCGCGCCACCCGCGGCGACGGGGGACTCTCCTGGTGCCGGGCCACACTCGGGCTTGGGCGGCTGGTTGGGCCTTACCCCTCGGTGCTTTCGTTCCGAGTCACCGTTCATGTTTTCGTGTTGTCGTGCATGTTCAGTACTGGAGGGACTTTCACCCTCCGCATTGACCGTCTTCTCCTGGCGCACCGCATCTCAATAAATGAGGACCAACTCTTGCCGCGGTACAGTTCTCCCTCACCCTAACCCTCTCCCGCTGGGCATTTGTATCTACACATGTTGGAGTGATTTTGCGCCATGAGGATTGAAAAAGTTTTCGGCCAGTTCGCGCAGGCGGCTCAAGTCGTGATGCTCGAGCAATTCCAACATCGCCAGCAACACCCACACGCCTTCGAGCAACGCGGGCGCCGTCCACGCACAACCCCATTTCATCTGCCGCCCGCTCAACCGCACCAACACGCCGCGCAGTTCTTCCGCCGCCGGCCCCTCCGCCCGGCCCAACTCCCACACCAGCACCAGCGCCATGCTGACCACCAACAACCGCTTGGCCAGGGCCAACCCGCTTTCCTGCTGCCAGTGTTCGAGCTGCTGGCCCGCGCTCTTGAGCAATTTGAAAAACGATTCGATCCGCCACCGCCAGTAATACCACAAGGCCAGGCGGGCCGCGTCCACCGCCGCCGGCACGTTGCTCAACAACAGCCACTGGGCCAGCAGCCGGCCGCCGGCGGTGCGCACTTCGCTCACGATCAAGCGCAACGTCACGGGCGGGCCCGCCACGCGCACGCGCTTTTTTCCCCGCCGTCGGGGCCACGCCGCCCGCTGCAGCACCACCGTGGTTTCCCCCACATATTGGCGCGCCTTCTTTCCGTGCCAGGAAACCTCGCGGCAGAAGATCAGTCGCTTTTTGAGTTGCGTGGCCACCGTCGAGAGCAACTCGCTTTGGCCTTCCCACTCCACCCGTTGCCCGCCTTTGGCTCGCACGAGAAACAAGTGCTTGTCCCATTGCCGGTAGTGTCCGACGGAGTCGCCTTCGCGATCCCCCACCTCCACCAGGGGCCGCCCCAGCGCGAGACTTTCCAAATGTTCCCAGCGCCCGGTCAGTTCATCCAGATGCGTGGCGGCCGGTGCGACTTCCGCGACCCGCGTGGTGTGGAGCCCCTCGGCGCAGAGCAGGTTTTGGTAGATCGGGGCCAGGGGTTCGCCCGCCCGTTCGCTGACCAGCAGCGCGCTTTGCAGTTCATAGCCGCGCGTGTGCCGGCCACGGCAACTGATGCGATCGGTCTTGCGTGTGTGCCGCTCAAAGTTCAGATACGACCAGTCATGCATGACCAGGCCATACTCGCCGCCGGTCTGGACCAGGGCCGCGCGCGCGTGGGCCAGCAGGGGTTGAGCGAGGGCAGGCAGGGTCACGGCAGGATTGTTATAGAAGCGCCAAGCGGCCGGCGTGCTGGCAAAACTGCTGGCCGCGCCGGGCAGGGCGTTCAAGCCGGCGGCCACACTCTGGCTGACGTGCAACTGTTCCTGCACGAGTTGGTGGTAACGTTGCTGCAAGCGCGGCTCCAGCAGCGGCAGTGCCGGCCGTGGCCGACGGGATTTTTTTGGCATGGGTTTTCCGAG
>JAYTIO010000003.1:0-4975 GCA_043731805.1 Pedosphaera sp.
ACAGCTTCACCCCGGCCATCGGAACCGCCGGTGCCCAGGTGACCATCTTCGGAGCCAACTTCATCAGTGGCCAAACGATCGTCCGCTTCGGCGGCGTGCCGGCCGCCGCTCCGACCGTTACCGCAGCCAACCAGTTCGTCGTCACGATTCCGGCGGGCGCAGTCTCGAGTCCGCTCTCTGTCTCGACCTTCGCCGGCACCAACACCACCTCCTCGAACTTCGTTGTCTCCGGCACTGCCGTCATCACCGGCTTCACGCCCAGCATCGGGCCGACGGGTTCGGTCGTGGTCATCTCAGGCGGCGACTTCACGGGCACAACAGCGGTGAAGTTCAACGGCACCAACGCCGCGAGCTTCACGGTCACCGCCGCATCGCAAATCTCCGCGACGGTTCATGCGACCTCCACGACCGGCCCCATCTCCATCACCACGCCCAACGGCACCGTCACCACCACCAGCAACTTCGTCGTGAGCGGCCTCGCGCCCATCGTCACGGGCTTCTCGCCCATCGGCGGCAAGGCAGGCGACCCCGTCGTCATCACCGGCATCAACTTCATCACGGCGACGAACGTCACATTCAATGGTGTGAGCGCAGTCCCTACGCCTACGTCTGACACACAAATTTTGGTGACTGTCCCCGTGGGCGCGACCTCCGGCCCCCTCCGCGTCACCAACCCCGCCGGCACAAACACGACCGGCAGCAACTTCATCATCGGCCCGTTCATCACCGGCTTCAGCCCAGTCGCGGCGCAGGTCGGGTCGCAGGTGGTGGTGGACGGCCTGAACTTCCTCGACGTGACCAACGTGGCGTTCACCTCGGCGTCCGGCGGCTTCACCAACGCAGCGGCGGTCTCGATTGTCGCCGCCACGCAGCTCCGCGCCACGGTGCCGGTCGGGGCGACGAACGGCCCGCTCCGCGTCATCTCGCCCAGCGGCACGAACGTGACCAGCAGCAACCTGGCCGTGTTCGTCCTCGCCCCGGTGCTCACCGACTTCACGCCGACGAACGGCCTGCCCGGCGCGACCGTGTCGCTCAACGGCGCAAACTTCCTCGGCGCAACGAACGTAAGTTTCAACGGCGTCGCCGCCGGCTTCAACGTGACGGCGGATTCACAAATCACGACGACCGTGCCGGCCACGGCGACCACGGGGCCGATCACCGTCAGCTCGCCGGGCGGTAGCGTGACGAGCAGCGTGCCGTTCTACCTGGCCCCGCGCTTGACCAGCTTCAGCCCCAGCACGGGCGTGGTCGGCACAACGGTGACGTTGGCAGGGACGAACTTCACTGGGGTCAGTTCCGTCATGTTCGCCGCGCCCAACTCCACGACCCTCAGCGCGCCCGTCACGAGCCTGAGTGCCACGCAGATGACCGTGCTGGTGCCGACCAACGCCCGCACCGGCCTGCTCACCGTGACCACGCCGGGCGGCGTCATCACAAGCGCGGGGAACTTCGCCGTGACGCCGCGCGTGGATTCGTTCACGCCGCTGCTCGGCCCGGTGGGAACGACCGTGACCGTGCGTGGCTACAGCTTCACGGGTGCGACGGCGGTGCGCTTTAACGGCGTCAGCGCCAGCTTCTCCTCGCTCACCGACACGCAGTTGGTGGCGGTCGTGCCCGTCGGCGCGAGCACGGGGCCGCTCACGGTGGTGACGCCGGACGGCACGGGGGCCGGGCCGGTCAACTACACCGTCACCACGAACCCCGACCTGAGCGCTGTGCAAACCAACGCGCCGAGCATCGTCGCCTTCGGCTCGAACGTGACGCTCACGATCACGGTGACGAACAGCCGGTCGTCCATCGCCAGCGGCGTCACGTTCCGGGACACGTTGCCGGCCGGCTACTCGTTCCTCTCGGCGGTGAGCAGCCAAGGCGTCTGCACCTTCGCCAGTGGCGTGGTCACGTGCCCCATCGGCGCAGTGACGAACGGGCTGGCCGTGACCGTGACCATCGTCGCCAGGGCGGCGGTGAACGGGCTGGCGGAGAACCGCGTGACCCTCACGCTCACGGAGAGCGACTTCAACCCGAGCGACAACACCAGCTCGCTCTACCTCCCGGTGGTGACGGACGCGGAGCGCACGCTGGCGTTTGACTTCGTCGCGGGGGCGCCGCAGTTCGTGCTGCACTGGCCGGTGAGCGCGGCGACCTTCACACTGGAGTTCAACTCGAACCTCCTCGCCACGGGGAACGTCTGGACCGTCGTGCCCCAAGCCGTCGTGCGGGTGACGAACAACGCGGCGCTGTTCAACTACGTGACCAACGACACGACGACGGCCCGGAAGTTCTACCGGCTACGCGCGCCGTGAGCCCGGGCGGGAGCGCCGCCCCGGCGAGCCTGTCCGTAGCCGCTGCGCGACGCTTGCATTCCATTCAGCAGCACCCCATCGTGCCCGCCGCTTTCGACTTGGCGTGCTGACACGCCACCTGATTTTTCATGAGCCAACAGCCCGAGACCGAATTGGATTTGGAACTGCAACTGTTGCCCGCTTGGGCCAAACAGTCCGCTGACACTAACCGCTACGCCCACATCCGGGGCGATGAAGGCCAACCGCTGGACCGCGGTGACCGCCGGGGCGGCCCGCCTCGGGGCGGCGCCCGCCCCGGCGCTCCGCGCCCGGGCGGTCCCGGTGGACCGCGCCGCGATGGGCCGGGTGGCCCTCGTCGGGACGGACCTGGTGGCGGCTCGTTCCGTGGCCAGCGCGATGACCGTCGCGACGAGCCGCGCCGCGAAGCGCCCGCGCCGTTGCCGGACTTCGATGTGAACCTCCTGCCCGAGGACAAGGGCGTCGAGGGGTTGGCGCGCCAGATCAAGCTCACCGGTCGCGCCTATCCCATCTTCGACATCGCGCACCTCATCCTCAAGAAGCCCGACCGTTTCACCATTAACTTCGCCGTCGTGAAACCCGGCGAGGGCGTGGCTGCGCCGCTCTTCCTCTGCACGCTGGACGACACGCTCTGGCTCTCCGAGGCCGAGCTGACGGCGTATCTGTTGAGCCGCCATTTCAACACCTTCTACGCCACGGAGAAGATCGCCGGTGAAGCGCCCAAGGGCACCTACACCTTCGTCGCGCAATGCGGCATGAGCGGCATCATCCTCGGCCCGCCGAACTACCACGACTACCAGACCAAGCTCCACAAGCTGCACACCGAACGCTATGCCCGGATGCCCTTCGAGGCCTACAAGGCCCGCGTCAAAATCGTGCGCGACGAAGCCGTCGTGAAGCAGTGGGTCGAGGAGTCCAGCGTCAAGACCGAGTTCACCGCGCTCAACATCCCCGAGCCGCTCAAGTTCAACACGCGGGCCGAGGTCGAGGCCCACTTCAAGGCCACGCACCTGCCGAACCTCTTCAAGTCCGTCACCTCCCACACGCTGCTTGGGGCCAACGTCGGCCAGTCCTCGCCCGTTATCCGGCGCATCTTCAGCCTGGTCGTCGAGGACCAGGTGCGCTTCCCGCTGAAGCTGGTGAACACGCTCTGCACCCAGTTCAGCCGCCACGGGCTTCAGTTCTTCAAGGTCAACAAGACCATCACCCACGTCTCCGTCGCCCGGCCCACCTATCTCGACATGGAGGCCACGCCCGTCTCGCCGAACCTCCGCCGGCTCATCGAGCGCATTGACGCCACGCCCAAGTGCACGCGCCGGAAGCTGCTGGAGGCCATGGCCCCCGCGCCCACCGTCATCACCCTCCCGGACCCGGCCGCCGGCCAACCCGCGCCCGCCCCCGCGCCCGCCCCGGCGGAGCTGACTGCCGAGCAGTCCGCCATCAACAGCGACCTGCACTGGCTCATCCATCAGGGCCACGTCATCGAGTTCGCCAACGGCCTGCTCGAGACCGCGAAGAAGCCGCTGCCTCGCCCGGCCCCGCAGCCCCGGCCCGAAGGCGCGCCGAAGCCGGACCGCGCCCCGCGGGCCGAACGCCGCTACGTGCCGGCCTTCCTCGGCGTGCCGTTGCTGGTGGGCTGACCGCCCGGGCCGCAGTCCCCCGCACACGCGGATTACTCGAAAGCGGCGCGCGTTCTGGGCTGAGAGCCGCGCATGCCGTTGTGCGCAGTGTGGCAGCAGCTCTAACGCGTGGATTGAACAATCGGTGAAACGCCCCGGCTGAAGGCGGCGACCACCCCCAAAAGCCGGTGAGCGAGCGAGCGGGCCAAGTGGGATGGCGTTGTTGGAAGCGGGGGCGCAAGAGGCAGTCGGCGTTGCCCCTCCTAGGCGAAGCCGATCTGGCCCACGCAAGAGCTGAAACCGGTCTGCCCGCCGAAGGGGGAGAAAATCCAAGGCCGCAAGGTCCGCGATTTCAGCCCTTGAACTGGGTCGGGCCTGGCGGTGCAAGGCCTCGGCTCGCTGATTGGACAACGAGGCCGACTGCAGGTCGGCCCTACCAGGTTCATGGGGAGGCGAGGCCTCCTCCAGCACCAGCTTGGCATCCCCGAAGCGGGAGGTGATTTCGGGGCGGGCCGCTTTGTGCGGGGGCGGGCCGGGTGGTTCAAGCATTAATCCCCAAGCGCCTAGAATCCGACGCGCGGGCGGTCCCCGCCCGCAGCAGCTCCGCACCCACGAATGCGCTGGGAGCTTCGAGACGTGGCCTCGTCAGCGCACGGCTGCGAACGGGGACCGGTCGCGCTCTGGTTCAGGGCTAAAATCCCGGGAGTTTGGGGCTCGCGGGTTCTCTCGCCACTCGTGCCTCGCAGGGAGCGGGGGTTCAGTTGCTGTGGTGCGGGTGCCACGGGGCGCCCCGCCCCCGGTCTTTGGAGCTTGGAGCCTGAGCTTTGGCGCTTATCCTCGCGCCGTGATCGCCACGACCGAGCAACTCGCCGCCCTGCTCCCGCGCCTCCGCGCGGCGGAGTGGATCGCCTTGGACACAGAGGCGGACAGCCTGCACGCCTACCCGGCCAAGCTCTGCCTGCTCCAGTTCAGCATCCCCGGCGCGGACGTGCTGGTGGACCCGCTCGCGGACCTCGACCTCGCGCCGCTCTGGGA
>JAYTIO010000004.1:0-10062 GCA_043731805.1 Pedosphaera sp.
CTCCGTCGTCGCCGCCCGCACCGCCGACGGCCAGTTCGCCGCCTTCCCCGTCTTCGAGAACCGCCACGCCAACCACATCCTCGACGTCACCTTCGCCCCTGCCGCCATTGGGCCAAAGCTCGCGCAGGAAGCCGTGGAACTCGCCGCCGGCATCTTGGAGAAACTCGGCGTCGTCGGCCTGCTCACCGTCGAACTCTTCGTCACCCAGAGCGGCCAACTCGTCGTCAACGAACTCGCCCCCCGCACCCACAACAGCGGCCACCTCACGCTAGACGCCTGCGTCACCAGCCAGTTCGAGCAGCAAATCCGCGCCGTCTGCTGCCTGCCGCTGGGCTCCACCGCCCTGCGCCAACCCGCCGCCATGGCCAACCTCCTCGGCGACCTCTGGGCCAAGGGCGAACCCAACTGGGCCGCCGCCCTCACCGACCCGCACGTGAAACTCCACCTCTACGGCAAAGCCCAAGCCCGCCCCGGCCGCAAGATGGGCCACCTCAACGCCTGCGCCCGCGGCGTGGACGCCGCCATCGCCCGCGTCACCGCCGCCCGCGCACGGCTGATGAGTTGAGCCACAGATCGACACAGATGAAACTCAGATACAGCATCGGATCATCCACCTGTTGCTTGCCGTTGCTGTGTTCCTTCTGTGGCTGAAAACTCTTTCCTCCGCAGCCAGCCCGCCGCCCTCTTCCTCGCCTACGGCAGCGCAATCCGCACCCGGTAAAACCGCGCCGCCTCCCCCGCGCTTGCATCCGTCAGCGACCGCGTCCCCGCATTGTCCACCGGCGTGCCGGCCAGCGGCGTGAAGTTCCGCGCCGTCAGGCTCGTGGCGTATTCCACCGAGTAAGTCCGGCCCACCGTCACCGGCGAGAAACTCACCGTGCGCTGCCCCACACCCGCCGCGCTGATGGCCACCGAGAACGCCGACGCCGCGCTCGTCGGCGTCGTGCCCGCCAGATACTCGAAGAGGTTGTTCTGCCCGTCCCCATCCGGGTCGGCCGTGGGCGCGGCGCTCGCGTTGCCAATGCCGAAGTATTGCACCTGCCACGCGTCATCAATCCCATCGCCCGCGTAGGTGCCGTAGTCGTCGTTGTTCACGTTCAGCACCGTGAGCGTGAGCGTCCCGAACTGGCCGAGGTAGTCCGCCCGCGCGATGCCGTTGGTATTCTGATAAACCGTCGCCGCCGTCGCCAGACCTGCCGCGCTCACCGCCGCCAAGCCGCCCCCGCTCACGCTCCACACCGGGGTCGCGCTGGCCAGCGGCAACACCGAGTCGTCCGTGAAGACCGCCAGCGCGGCAAGCTGGCTGGTCGCACCCTCATTCACTGTCGTTGCGGAGGCGCTCACGGCCACGCTCTGCACATCCGTGAGCTGCCCCGCCGCGCCATGCCGCGCAACGACGGTGCCCACACTCGCGCTGCCGCCCAGGCCGCCGAGGGCCGAGTCCACCACCACGTTGCCGCCGGTTTGCCGCCCGCCTGCCGTGGCCGCGCTATGGGCCAGGGTGGGCGTTGCCGCCTTAGCCGGCAGGAGCGCGGCGAGCAGCGCCAGGAGCACGGACGCGCTCCAAATGCCGGCGGCTGGAAGCCGCCGGCACGGTGCGCGCCCGATTAGCCGTGCTTCACTGTTGTCTGTCATCAAACGCAGTTTCATCGTGAATGGGGGTTGATGCTTACTTCACCAGCTTGCCCAGCTTCGCCTCGATGTCCGCCAACCGCTGCTCGAGCGCGGTGATCTTGGCGTCCTTCTCCTTCATCAGCGTGTGCAGGCCCTGGATAGCCGCCAGCTCCACGCCATCGAACTCCAGCGTGCTAATGCTCTTGTCATCGCGACCGGGATAAAACGCCGCCTTGAACTCCTGAGCGATGGGCCCGAGGTGCGGCGTGCTGCCGGCCTCGTCCCACTTGTAGCGCCACGATTGCACCGGCACTTCGTCCAGCTTGCGCAACACCTCGCGGCCATCCACGGGGGCGAAGTCCTTTTTCTGCGTGCGGTCGGAGAGCACGGACCACGCGGTGGCACCGGCCGCCAACTGCGCACCGACCGTGCCCGCGCTCGTCGTGGCGAAGCGCACGCCGCCTGCCGCCCGCACGTTGAACTGGTTCGTCACGGTCGAGCCGAACTGGGTCGTGCTCGACGAGTCGGACCACACGAACGCGCCGTTGTGCGCCGCGTTCGCCACGAAGCCGGCGGCGAAGGAGTTCGAGCCGGACGCCAAGTTCGCCCAGCCGCCGGGGACCGTCGCGCCCCGACCGGTTGCGCCGTTGAAGTAGCCGCCGCTGACCGTCGCGACGCTGTTGCTCGCGAGGTTGGATTCGCCGCCCGCCACGACGGCGTTGGTGCCCGCTGCGCCGTTGGCATAACCGCCGCCGACCGTTGCGCCATAGAACGAAGCCGCGTTGAAATAACCGCCGCCCACGAAGGAAACCGCGCCCGTCGCGTCGTTCAGTTCGCCGCCCACCACGGCGGACTCGAAGCCGCTGGCGAGGTTCGTCACGCCGCCGCCCACGAAGCTCACCGAGCCGCTCGCGATGTTCGCCTGCCCGCCGCTGACGGTGGACTCGAAGCCGCTGGCGACGTTGTAGAAACCGCCGCCGACGGTGGCCGAATTCGTGCTGGCCGCGTTGGCGTAGCCGCCGCCGATGGTCGCGTAAGTGCCATTGGTCACCAGGTTCAAGTAGCCGCCGCCGATGCGCGCGCCGAGGGAACCGGTCTTGATGCCGTTGGCCCCGCCGCCGCCGATGGAGCCGAAGTCGGACTGAACCAAGTTCGTCACCGCGCTGCCGGAGTAGCTGCCCGCGCCGCCGCCGGAGATGACCGCGCCGACCACGCCGCTGGCCACGGAGTTTTGCGCCGCGCCGAGCAGGATGTTCGGGGCATTCGAGCTGTTCGGCTCCACGCGGAAGGCGCGGAGGTTGTTAACCTTGAGTTCGAGCGCGACGTTGTCCGTCGTGCCGAGGAAGTGCGTGCCCGCCGTGGTGCCGGCGTTGCCGCCGGCCTTCCAAAGCGACGTGCTCAAGTTCGCGAGGTCGAGCGCTGTCGCGCCGACCGCAGCACTGCCGAGCTTCGCGGAAGTCACGGCCCCACTGGCAAGCTGCGTCGCACCAACCGCGCCCGTCGCGAGCTGGATTGCCCCTACTGCGCCGCTTGCTATCTGCGTCGCCCCCACGGAGCCGCTGGCCAACGCGGAGGCTGTCACCGCCCCGCTGGCGAGCTTCGCGGACGTGATGGCTCCGTCGGACACCGTGGCCGCGACGAGCGCGTAGCCGACGGCGGCGATGCGCTGGTCGGGCGCGAGTTGCTGGTAGCCCGAGCCGTCGCTGAACCACACGCGCAGGCGCACGTCGGAGTTCGCGAAGACGGTGGAGCCGATGGCCGTGGTCATGCCGGAGACGGTGGTATCGCCGAGCAGGACGGCGTAAAGGCCCTTGCTCACGGTGAGGGAGACCCCGGTGGCGGGCTGGCCGCTGCCGGTGCCGTCGTTGGCCCAGTAGTTCGCCGTGCCGGCGGTGTTCACGAGCGCGAACTTGAACGACCCGGTCGCGTCGTAGTTCGTGCCGCCGACGGTGATGCGGCCCTGGTAGTTGATGATCTGTGGCACCTGCGCGGACGCGGTGAGCGCGGCGAACAGGCCGAGGAGGAACAGGAGTTTTTTCATAGGACCAGTGTGAGTCAGAGGTGAGAAAGGGGCAGATTTTCAGCCACAGATGGACACAGATGGGGAAGGCGGCGGCGGGGTGGCTGTTTCGCCACGCGTTCCCATGTTTGCCTGATCCAAGCTGTGCCAATCTGTGTTCATCGGTGGCTTCGGGTCAGAGTTTCGAGAGCTGGGCTTTGGCCGTCACGTTCTCGGGGTCGAGCGTGAGGATGTCGTTGAAGACGCGCTTGGCCTCGGGCTTGTTGTCCTTGGCCAGCTGGATGAGTGCGAACTCGGTGAGCAGGCTGATGTCGGTCGGGTAGAGCACGAGCATCCCGCTGAGGATTTGCGCGGCGGCATCAAACTTCTTTTGCAGCCGCAGCACGTAGGTGAGGCGGAGGTTCGCGAGGTAGTTGCTCGGGTCAATGCGCAGGACTTGCTTGGCGACGGCCTCGGCGTCCTCCCATTTCTCCTGCGCCATGAGCGGGAGCGTGTGACCGAGCTTGGCTTCGATGGAATCCGGCGCGGTCTTGATCGCCGTCTCGTAATGCTTCCGCGCCGTGGCGTAGCCGCCGGTGAGATAATGCAGCCAGCCCAGGCGCAAGTTCACGGTGTAAGCGGTCGGGTAAGCCTCCACGACGGGCGACAGAGCTTTGATGGCGTCGCTGTAGTTCTGCGCTTTCTCGTAGCGGTAGGATTTGTGGTAAGCGTCGCGAATTTCTCCGTCGGTCGGCGCGGCGGCGTGGGAGAGAAGGCAGCAGGCGAGAGGCAAAAGGCAAAAGGCCAGTCGCTTCGTTAGGGAGTGGTGGTTGGTTTTCATGGTTTAGAAAGTTGTGCCCAGCAGGGCGATGAAGGTGTGCGCGGCGGCGGTCGTGGTGCCGCCGAGTTCGCGGAACTCCTCGCGGTTGAAACGGAAGGTCACGGTGGCGCGGTCGGAGAGGGCGCGTTTCACTTCGGCTCCGTAGCCAGCGGTGTGCTGCTCGGGGAGGTTGAAGAGCGTCGCGCCGTCGCCGCGCGCAGCGAAGGTTTGGCGACCAGCCCAGCCGAAGGCGGCGAAGGTCCAGCGGCCCCAGTAGAGCGTGAGGCGTTCCTCAGCGGAGAAGTAATTGCGCCGGCCGAAGCCGACGTCTTCGCTCGTGTTCACCCAGTAGCCGCGCGTGTCGGCGCGCAACGTCCAGTCCGCGCCGGTGGCCAGGACGCGGCCGAACTTAGGCGAGAGCTGCATCACTTCAAGGCCGGTGCCGAAGTCTTCGTAGCTGGTGAAGTAGGCGTCTGCGCCCGCGCTCCACTTGGGCGAGCCGAGCCACTCCGCGCCGGCGAACGCGCCCCAAGCGCCGTCACTGGCCGGGTCGCCATTCGCCAGCGTGTGTGCGCCCGCGCGCAGCCGCCAGCCGGTGAGACTGAAGTTATTATAGGCGGCGGTGACATCGAGCTGCTTCAGGCGCGTGAGGCCGAGGCGGTCCACTTCGATGTAGTCGAACGCCGTCTCGACGGCGTGTGATTTGCCAAGGCCGAGCCAGGTCGAGAGCCCCCAGAGCTTCGCGGTGTCTTTCACCCGCGTGCCTTGGTAGTCAATCCAGCCGCCGTAGAACGTGGCATCGAGCCGAGCCGGCGTTTCGCCCAAGCGGAAACCAGCGGCGCGCGCGAAACCGGGACTGGCGGGGGCGGTGACTTCAGCGAGGTCGGAGAAAAGTTTCGGGTCAGCCAGCGCGGTGAAGATCGCGTCGTTGTCAGGGTCGAGCAACTCGGCTTGGCCGAGGTAATAGCGGGCGGCAGCGAACTGCTTTTGCGCGCCCTTCACGAGGCCGCGTTCGTAGAGCAAGCCGGTGTCGCTCGGGTAGAGTTCCAACGCACGGGCTAGGACGGTGTCGGCGGCGCTGAGTTTGTCTTGCAGGCGCAGCGCGGTGGCCAGGCGAAGGTGGGCGAGGTAGTGGGTCTTGTTCTCGCGGAGGATTTCGCGAGCGAGCGCCTCGGCAGCGGGGAACTGGCTGGTGGCGAGCAGCGGCAGGAGCAGGCCGAGCTTGGGTTCGAGCGAGCGTGGCTGCGCGGCCTGCGCGGCGCGGTAGTGGGCGAGGGAGTTGGTGTGGTTGCCCTTAAAATAATCCTGCCAGCCGGCGCGGAGGGAAGTGGCGTAGTCAGCGGCGGAGGCGGGGGCGCAGAGGAAGCTCCAAATCCCAAATCCCAAGCTCCAAGCTCCAACGCACGCGCGGTGGCTGGGGATGAGTTGCTTCAACGCAGAGACGCAGAGGACGCAGAGCAACGCGCAGGAACAGGTCATTTCACTCTCCGCGTCTCTCCGCGCTCTCTGCGTCTCTGCGTTGAGGCGCGCTGCGCTGCGGAGAGTGGTGACCAACCCCATTGAGGCTTGGGATTGGGAGCTTCTTTGGAGCTTGGGATTTGGGATTTGGACGTCACTTCGCATCATCCCTCCTCGTGAGTTCCCAGCCGCCGTAGCTGACGGTGGCGAAGGCTTTGTTGCGATCGAAGGTCACCGCGCCGGTCTCGCTCACGCCGAGCGCGCGTGATTCAACGGTCGTTTCCACGCGATGCTCGCCGACGAAGCGCGAGTTTACGCGCACGCGCGCGAGGCGGTTCGAGAACGAGCTCAGCACCCCGATGAACGCGCCACGCAAGCCGCCAGCCACGAGGCCCGCCGGCACGTGGTCGTGCCAGGTGAGACCGTCGCGGCAGGCCAGCGGCATCCGCGGCAATGCGAGGAACAGGGCGCGCAAACGCAGGTCCGCGCCGTCGCAGCGATACGCGTAGTAAGTTCCCTCGAAGCGGCCGAAGAACAGCGTGCCCGCTCCGGAGTCGAAGTAGAACGTGCCGTCGAGCGCCATGCGGACGGTGAGGACGAGGTCCGGCCTGGTCTGGCCGCGGCGCTTCACGGCGTAGCGGTATTCTTCGTCGAGGACGAAGTTGGTGACGGAATCGAGGCGCTTGTTGGCGTAGAGGGCTTCGACTTTGCCGCCGAGTTTCGGCAGGTCGTTGGCGTGGAAGACGCTGTCTTCGGAGTAGCTCACGAAGCTGAATGGCACGGTCGCCGCGCCGGGCGTTTCGGTGAGCTGGGCTTGGACGTGGATGTGCGGCTGCGGCGAGTAACCGGAGTTGCCGCAGAGGCCAAGCACGGTGCCGCGCTCGACCCAGTCGCCGACTTTTACACGGAGAGATTTCGCGGCGAAGTGCGATAGCTCGACGTGCCAGCCGCGCGGCTCGGCGATGACGAGGAGGTTGCCCCAGTTGTTGACCTTGTCGGGGTCGTTGATGGGGCTATCGGGAAGGTCGTCCACGGCGGCGACGACGCGGCCGCGCACGGGGGAGAGGACGGGTTTGTTGAAGCAGTAGTAGTCCTCGAGCTTCGCGCCGCCGTTCGCGTGGGTCTTGCCGTCGGTGTCGGTGATGACGAAGTCGTAGGCGTAGCGCCACGCGCCCTTGTGGGTCCACGCGCCGTCGAAGGCCTGCCAGACGGTCCACGCGCCGGCGAAGGGTGGCAGCAGCGTGCGCTCGGAGCCGGTATAGCGCAGGCGGTTGGCGAGATGCGTGTCGAGCGTCTCCTCGGGCGTGAGGCCGATGCGCGTGGCGATGAGCGGGCTGCCGACGAGGCCGAGTGTGTAGAGCGTGAGGAGCGTGACGGTCGCGAAGGGCAGCGTGAACGCGGGGATGCCGTAGTAGCTCCAGAAGCCCGCGATGGCATCCATGACAATGGGGGCGAGCGCGACGGCGATGGCGGCGAGGAAATAACTTCGCACGGACGGGATGAGGAATACGCCGCCCACGGCCATCGCAATGAGGAGGAAGTTGAAGTTGAGCGGGTCGGTGTAGGCCTTCATCGCCGAGCCGAGCATCCAGTGGCGGACGGTGGTTCCCACCAAGTAACCGAGCGCGGCCAGCAGGAAGAGGATGCGCGAGCGGGAGACAATTAACGCGGCCAGCGCTGCACCGACGATGACGCTCGGGGTGAAGAGCAGTGCGCCGAAGGCCTTGAAGAAACCGGCCAGCGCGAGCGGGAAACCGAGGTCGTCGGCCAGCCACGCGGGCTGGTGCGCGGGGGCGGTGAGGAGGTTGCCGTAACGTAGCGACGCCATGTAAACGAGCGAGCTGACGACGACGAAGGGGAGGCTCAGGAGCGGGAGCTTGAGGAAGGTGGTGAAGACGTTCGCGAGCGCGACGGTGACGAGGAGCGTGAGCACGCCGGCCACGACGCAGAAGAACAGGCCGAGGGCGTTGAGCTGAAAGAGGTGGCCGACGGAGAGGCCGACGAGCAGCGGGTTGCAGGTGTAGAAGCCGGACTCGAGGAAGACCTTGCCCATGCCGATGACGCGCGCAAACGCGTAGGCCGCAAGCACGGCGACAATGCCGGCGAGACCGAGGCGGGGGTTCAGCATCGTGATGCCGAAGAGGAGGAAGCCGACGATGCCGCCCTGGAGGAAGAAGACCTCGGCGTAACTGCGGAAGACGGCGTGGAAGAGGGGCTTCATTTAGCCGCGAAAGGGCGCAGAGGGCGCAGAGGGGGAAAGGGGGAAACGTTCAACGTTCAACGCCCAACCTTGAACATTCAACGGGGAGGGTGCCGGTGGACGGGCGGTGCTCGTGTGCTTTGGGTGACGCTGGTGAGTGCGTGGATTTTCTCCCTCACCCCAGCCCTCTCCCGCTTGGAGAGGGGGCCAGTCGCGGCTCGCTTGGCGTGCTGGGGCGCATCGGGCTTCCGAGCGCGACGAAGAGAACACTGAGGCGGACTGCGTTTCGCCCTCTCCCAGCGGGAGAGGGCCGGGGTGAGGGAGAACGCGTCCGTCCGCCGCCGCTCGTTCAAACTGGCCACGCGCTCCGCCCGTTGAGCGTTGAAAGTTGAGCGGTGGACGTTGGACGTTGCTTCTCATCCTTTGTGCTCTCTGCGCCCTTTCGCGGCTAATTCACTTCCCATTCTTCAGCTCCAAATGCTTCGGTAACCGTTCGCGGCGGGTGATGTCCGTGAGGTCCTCGGCTTCGCGGATGATTTCGACTTCGCCGCTCTCGGTGACAAGCACGACGTTGGGCCGATACTCGATAAACTGGAGCCACTGCGTGTTGTTGTAGGCACCGACGGGCGAGAAGATGAGCCGGGTGCCGCGCTTGAGCGGCGGGAGCTGGATGCCCTCATCAATCGCATCGATGTTCATGCACAGCGGGCCGTAGATGACGCTGGTCTCGTTGATGCCGCCGACCTCGCGGTCCAGCTCGACGTTGAACTTATACCAGAAGGCGGTGAACAGGAGGTTCACGCCACCATCGGCCACGTAGGCGCGCGTGCCGTCGGCGAGGCGTTTGGCGGCGACGATGCTGGTGATGAGGTAGCCACTTTCGTCAATCAGCGCACGGCCCGACTCGATGATGAGCTTCGGGAAATCGCCGGGCTTCAGCGCCTCGGAGAACGCGTTCGTGATGGCCTCCGCGAACTCATCAATGCTGGGAATCGCCACCTCGGGCGGGAGGTAAACGCCCTTCAACCGGCTCTTGCTCGGGAAGCCGCCGCCAATGTCGTAATACTCCATCTCGAAGCCGAACGCCTCCTTCAACTCATAGCCGAACTTCACCATCTTCGTGATTTCGCGTGCGTAGGCCTGCGGGTCCATGATGAACGTGCCGATGTGGCAGTGCAGGCCGTTGAGCTTGAGCTTGCCGCCGCGCGCGATGCGCTTGGCTGCGTCGAGGGCTTGACCAGATTCGAGGTTGAACCCAAAGCGCGACCACTGCGGGTAGATGCCAGCGTCGAGGTTCAGGCGCATCCCGACGTGGACGGTGCGGTTGAGTTTCTTGGCGACGGTCTCGAGGTCCACGATTTCGTCGAGGTTGTCCACGTTGATGACCGCGCCTTCGGAAACGGCTTTCTCGAGCGCGGCCATCGGCTTGTGCGGGCCGTTGAAAATGATTTTCTCGCCGGGCATTCCGAGCAGGCGGGCCTTGTCGTATTCCATCGCGGAAACGACCTCGGCAATCGCGCCTTCTTGGTGCATGAGCGCGCAGATGGCTTGGAGGTAATTAGTCTTGTAGCTCCAGCCGAACTCGACGTTCGGGTAGCGCGTGGAGAACGCCGTGAACATCTGGCGATACGTGCGCCGCGCGGTGCGCTCGGAGTAAACAAAGAGCGGCGATCCGAACTGCGCGCACAGCTCGTCGACGCTCACGCCGTCAATGGCGGTGCGGACCTTGCGGGCGTAGGCGGGGCTCCAGCCGAACTTGTTCATCAAGCCGGAGCGGAGTTTGTTGATGACGGGTTTTTCGTAGGGGCGCTTGGTCATAGAAATTGGGAATGGGGAATAGGGAATGGGGAATGGGGAATGGGGCTTAGGTCGGATGGTTCAGGCTGAAGTGGGGCCGCAACGTTGATTGGAGCGCGGACGCCCACGTCCGCAGCAAGTGTGCGAGAGCCGAGCGTGAGTTAAAGGCGGAGC
>JAYTIO010000005.1:0-2516 GCA_043731805.1 Pedosphaera sp.
CGTGACCGTGAGCGCGGAAGGCGTGACCAAGCCCGCCGCCGTGCGCTTCGGCTGGCACGAACTGGCCGAGCCGAACCTCGCCAATGCCGCCGGCCTCCCCGCCTCACCCTTCCGGACCGACAAATGGCCGGATGCGGTGATGCCGGTCCTGGCCCCCGCGCCGGTGCCAGCGAAGAAATAGGAACCTCGATGAGATGGCTCCTGCTTTGCGCGCTGCTGGCTGCCCTTCCGTTGGCCGCTTGCAAACGGAAGCCCGCCGCGCCTCCCGCGCCGGCAGCCGCTGCCGCGCCCGCCAACCCCGAGGCAGACCTCAAGACGCTGAACGAAGCAGTGCGCGCCCATGTGATGGGGCAACTGAAGGAACCGGCCACCTTGGAGGACTTGGTGAAGACCGGCTTCATCAAGCGTCTGCCCACCGCCCCACCGGGTAAGAAATACGTCCTCGACGCCAAGCAGTCGTCCGTGTTGCTCGTGGACCAGTAGGTCGCGCGCGGACTACTTGGCCCACAGCGCGCCGGCGTCACCCGGGGGCAGACCCCAGCCGACATCACTCGCCCTCGCGCTTTCAACGTGGCCATCCAGCTTGGCGAGGTTGGCGCGGTTGTTGTGCCGGGCGATGAGCCGCGTCTGGTCGGGATACGCGCCCCAATAGGGTGAGACCAACGTCGTCGGGGTCAGCCAAAAGGCAGCCTGGGCCGCCGCATTGGGGCTCTCTTGCCACTGGTCGGCGTTGGGGTTCGTGAGGCTTGCGGCAGTGGCAGTGGCGCAGTCGGCCACGTAGATCGTGATGGCCGGTTTGTTGACATCAGTCGTGCGAAACGGGGCGGCGTAAGAGCCATTGTAAGCCCCGGGCTGATACGAGATGCCCAGTTCGGGATAGCCCATGCCGATGCCCAGCGAAGCGGCACCCTGCCCGGCGAACTGGAACTCCGCGCACTGCGAGCTCTTGAAGGTCGCCCCGGAATATGGCCGCAACAGGTCCACCCACCACACGGCGGGGTTGCCGCCAATCGTGTTCGTAAGGATGACGGTGCCCGGGGGCATGAGCGCGGAAGTCGCCCCGTTCATGAAGTTATCAATCATCTTGGTGACCCGGTCGTCGTTGGCGTCCGAATAGAGCGCTGAGGCCACCAGCATTTGCCGCATATTGTTAAGACAGGTCGTGCTCTTGCTCTTCGCCTTCGCCTTCGCCAGTGCCGGCAACAGCATCCCTGCCAGAATTGCAATGATGGCGATGACGACCAGCAGTTCGATGAGGGTGAAGGCAGCGCTTCGGAGCGCGCGTGGCGCGCTCGGACCAACCGGGACGCCGGTAAAGTTCATGACGAGGTGGTGCAGGGTTTGAGGTGCGACGGGCGGACCATCCTCCCGCTGCATTTGGCGGTCAATGGAAACTTCCGCCGCCCAACCGGCCCCGAGCGTGCGCTCCATTCTGCGGGCCAGCCTCCGGTCAGTCCGGGGGTGGCAACTTCCCCTTTTCCTCACCGCCGCACCCGCTACACTCGCCCCGTTCGCCGCTGCTCGTTATGATTCGCATTGCCCTCGGATTGCTCTTCGTGGTCACCGCCACCGCCGCACCTGCGCCCGTGGACTTCAACCGCGAGGTGTTGCCCATCCTCTCGGAGAACTGTTTCCACTGCCACGGCCCAGACGAGAAGGCCCGCGAGGCCAAGCTCCGGCTCGACACGAAGGACGGGTTGCTCCGCACGCAGAAGCCTATCGTCGTCCCCGGCAAGGCAGCGGCGAGCGAACTCTTCAAGCGCCTCATCACGAAGAACGCCGACGACGTGATGCCGCCACCGAAGTCCAAGAAGACGCTCACACCCGCGCAGATTGAGACCGTGCGCCGGTGGATTGACTCCGGCGCCAACCACGCGACGCACTGGGCCTTCACCCCGCCCACGAAACCGCCGGTGCCAAAGGTTCAAAGTTCAAAGTTCAAGGTTCAAAGTCCGATAGACAGTTTCGTCCTCGCCCGCTTGGAGAAGGACGGACTGGCCCAATCACCCGAAGCGCCGCGCGCGACGCTCATCCGCCGGGTGACGCTCGACCTCACGGGCCTCCCGCCCACGCTCGCCGAGGTGGACGTCTTCCTCGCCGACAAAACACCGACCGCCTACGAAGCCGTCGTGGACCGCCTGCTCGCCAGCCCGCGCTACGGTGAGCGCATGGTTTGGGAGTGGCTCGACGCGGCGCGTTACGCGGACTCGAACGGCTACCAAGGCGACCAGGAACGCACCATGTGGCCGTGGCGTGATTGGGCCGTGAAGGCGTTCAACGACAACCTGCCTTACGACCAATTCACCCTCTGGCAACTCGCCGGTGATTTGCTCCCCGACGCCACGCGCGACCAAAAGCTCGCCACCGGCTTCGTGCGCAACCACATGATTAACGGCGAGGGCGGGCGCATCGCAGAAGAGAACCGCATCGAGTATCTCTTCGAGCAGGCCGAGACCGTCGGCACCGTCTGGCTCGCCGCGACGATGAACTGCACGCGCTGCCACGACCACAAGTTC
>JAYTIO010000006.1:0-6796 GCA_043731805.1 Pedosphaera sp.
GGGCGTTTACGAGACCCCGGGCGGCAGCATCCTCCACTATGCGCACCGGCAGATGGAGAGCCTGACCATGGACCGCGAAGTCATGCACCAGCGCGACGCGTTGGTCCCGAAGTATGCCGAGCTGGTTTACAACGGCTTCTGGTATGCGCCCGAGCGGCTCGCGCTCCAAGCTTATGTCGAGGAGAGCCAGAAGAACGTCACCGGCACCGTGCGCGTGAAGCTCTACAAGGGCGGCCTCTACGTCGCGGGCCGCAAGAGTCCGTTCTCCATGTATAACCCGCACATCGCCACGATGGAGGCGGACCCGACGAAGGCCTACAATCAGGACGACGCCACCGGCTTCATCCGCCTGAACGGCCTGCGCCTGCGCGTGAACTCGACGGTGAACGGGGCGAAGAACTTGCAGCGCTGAAAGCCGCCGTTGGCACGGGCACGCCAGGCTCGGGTCTGCTTCCTGGCGTCAGCGCCGTGCCGCTATCTGCCGGTGAAACGATCTGCCGGGGGTGGTTCTCCAGGTGCCCACGGATGGCCGGCCGGCTACGGTGCGAGGTCCACGGCCTGGACCGTGTAGCCGCCGGACTTCTCATCGGCCTGTAATTTCAACTGCCCGCGCTTTTGTGCTTCGTGGAGGAGGTCGTTGAAGGAGCGGAAGCCGTGGGCGCGCTCGTTGAAGCCGGGGTGCCGGCGCTTGATGGCCTGCTTGATCATCGAGCCCCAGATGATTTCCTCCGGCCCCCGTTCCTCGGTGAGGGCGTCGAGGGTGGAGCCCACCAGCTCAAACGCCTCTTCGAGCGAGGGCCCCTTGTCCGCTTCCCCCGCCGGTCGCACCGGAGCCGCGCCGGAACTGCTGCGCCGCCGCCGTTGCGCGGGTTCCGCCCGCACCAAGTCGTCGTAGTAGATGAACTCGTCGCAGTTGTTGATGAAGAGGTCGGCGGTGGAGTTCTTCACGCCCACGCCGATGACGGTCTTGTCGTTCTCACGCAGCTTGCTCACCAGCGGCGAGAAGTCCGAGTCGCCGCTCAGGATGACGAAGGTGTCCACATGGCCCTTGGTGTAGCAGAGGTCCAGGGCGTCCACGACCATGCGGATGTCGGCGGAATTCTTGCCGGACTGGCGGACGTGCGGGATCTCGATCAGCTCGAAGGCCGCCTCGTGCAGGCCACGCTTGAAGTCCTTGTAGCGGTCGAAGTCGCAGTAAGCCTTCTTCACGACGATGTGGCCCTTGAGCAGGAGGCGTTCGAGCACTTTCTGGATGTCGAAGCTGGGGTAGTTCGCGTCGCGCGCGCCGAGGGCGATGTTCTCCAGGTCGAGGAAGACCGCCATGGTGGCGTTGGGTTCGCGGGGTTTCGAGTTGTCGGGGTTCATTGGGGGGGTGGTGTGGTGTGGCCGCAGGTCAATGCGGGTCGGTTGGTTTGTGTTCCCGCCTGAGATTCCTCAGGTGGCGGAAGCCGACCAGCTTCTTCAGTTGCTCGTCCCAGAGCCGGAGGTTGAACGACTTCAAGCTGGTGGTCAACGTGATGGGCTTGACCTTCTGAAACAGCGGGTCGGCCTCGTGGCAGCGCTGGAGGTTGTAATTGGGAATGCGCGGGCTGAGATGGTGGATGTGGTGAAAGCCGATATTGCCGGAGAACCACTGGAGGATCCGCGGCAGCTTGTAGAAGGAGCTGCCTTGCAGGGCCGCCGCCGTGTAGTCCCAGTTGTCGCCCCGCTCCCAGTAAACGTCCTCGAACTGGTGTTGGATGTAGAACATCCACACCCCCGCCCCACCCGCCACCATCAGCACGGTCAACTGGATCACGAGATACGCCTGAAGCCCGAAGGTCCAAATTAGGCCGGTGGCCATGAGCAAGAGCGAGAGGTTCATCCACTGCACCGATTCGCGCTCGCGGGGGTTCGCCTTCGCGGCGGGAATTCGTTGCAGGACGAGGAACAGAAACAGCGGCGCGAGGCCGAACAGCACGAAGGGATTGCGCGCGAGCCGATACGCGAAGCGTTTCCAGCGCGAGGCCTCAAGGTATTCCTGCACCGTCATCGTCCAGATGTCACCCACGTTGCGCCGGTCCAGATCGCCCGCTGTCGCGTGGTGGATCGAGTGCTCCCACCGCCAATGAAAGTAAGGCGTGAAGGTCAGCAGGCCACAGAGAAGCCCGACCACGTCGTTGGCCGTCCGGGATTTGAAATACGAGCCGTGCCCGCAGTCGTGGAAGATGATGAACACCCGGATCAGAATCGCCCCCGCCAGCATCGCCAGCGGCACCGTGAGCCACCAGGACACCGCCCGGCTGAGATACATCAGATACCAGAGCAGCGCGTAGGAACCGAACGTGTTGACGATCTGCCAGAGCGCCCGCCAGAGCGAGGGCTGCTGGTAGTGGAGCACGATCTCCTTCCACCGTTTCGGGTCGGCCTGGGGTTCCTTCGGGACCGTCACTGGTTCAGCATTCATAATTCACCGCTGCCTTCTCCGGGGACTTTCTGCGGCGTTCCGTCCGCCAACTGGTCCCCGCTTCCGCGAGCCTACGACTAAAGCAAGGTTTCGCCAACTGCTCGCTCATCCTTGGTTTCGCCGGCTCCCCGGGGGCCCGCGACGCGGCGTGCTTTACCGCATTCCCAACGCCCTTTCCGCCGGCTAGCTTTGCCGCGTGACCAGTCGCTTGCCTCCCCTCGTGGCCGTGTGCGCCGTGTGGCTGGCGTGGGCCTGCACCGCTGCGGCCGCGCCGGCGCCGGATTTCCAGCGCGACGTGCGGCCCATCCTGTCCCGCCAATGCTTCGCTTGCCACGGCCCCGACGAGCACGCGCGCAAGTCCGGCCTCCGCCTCGACCTCCGCGATGCCGCGCTCGCGCCCACCAAGTCCGGCCAGCGCGCCCTCGTCCCCGGCCAGCCGGCCCAGAGCGAACTCGTGCGCCGCATCACCAGCACGGACCACAACGTCCTGATGCCGCCGCCGGAGTCGAAGAAACAACTCACGCCCGCCGAGGTGGAAACGCTCCGCCGCTGGGTCGCCACCGGCGCGGACTACCAGCCGCACTGGGCCTTCGTCAAACCCCAGCAGGCCGCCCTGCCGAAGGTGAAGCAAACGACCTGGCCGCAGACCGCGATTGACTACTTCATCCTCGCCTGCTTAGAGCAAGCTGGCCTGACGCCCTCGCCCCCCGCCGCCGACTACACGCTCGTCCGCCGGCTCTACCTCGACCTCCTCGGCCTGCCGCCGACGCCCGAGGAGGCCGACGCGTTCGTGAAGTCCGTTCAAATCGGCAATCGCCAATCAGCAATCGCCAATCTCGCCGACCAACTCCTCGCCTCCCCGCACTACGGCGAGCGCTGGGCGCGCAAGTGGCTCGACCTCGCCCGCTACGCCGACACCAACGGCTACGAGAAGGACCGCCCGCGCAACATCTGGCCGTGGCGCGACTGGGTCATCCGCGCGTTGAACGACGACTTCCCCTTCGACCAGTTCACCATCCACCAACTCGCCGGCGACCTCCTCCCCCCAGACGCCAGACGCCAGACCCTAGACCCCGTCGTCGCGACGGGCTTCCACCGCAACACGATGCTCAACGAGGAAGGCGGCATCGACCCGCTGGAGTTCCGCTTCTACGCGATGGTGGACCGGGTCGCTACGACGGGCACGACGTGGCTCGGCCTCACCGTCGGTTGCGCTCAGTGCCACACGCACAAGTTCGACCCCATCCCGCACACGGAGTATTACGCGATGATGGCCTTCCTCAACAACGCGGATGAGCCGGACCTCGACCTGCCCGACGCCGCTCTCGACGAGCAACACCGGAAGAATCTCGCGCGCGCAGCGCAACTGCTGTCGGACTTGCCCAGCAAATTCCCGCCGCGCAAACCCACCGCAGCTGAACCCTCCAAGACTTCTGCTCCCTCGGCTCCAGCGGGGGAGCGGGCCGGGGTGAGGGGGCAGGCCACGCAAGCACTGAGCAGCCTCGAACACCTCGCCGCCCGCTTCTCCGAATGGCTCGCCACCGAGCGGCCGCGCGTCGTGCAGTGGACCGCTCTTCGACCGACCGAGGCGCAGTCCAACCTCCCGCTCCTCACTGTCCAGCCCGACGACTCGGTCTTCGCCAGCGGCGACATCACGAAAGCCGACACCTACGAACTCACCTTCCGCAACGTCCCCGGCGGCGTCACCGCGCTGCGCCTCGAAGCCTTGCCCGACGACCGTCTTCCCGCGCACGGCCCCGGCCTGACCTACTACGAGGGCCGCAAAGGCGACTTCTTCATGGGTGAATTCCAAGTGAGCCACGCAATCGCAAACGCCGCCGCTAGTGGGGCAGCCGTCCCGGCTGCCGCAGTCAACCAGTCGTCCCGACTGGTTGCCCCAGCGCCGGTCAAGACGACCGGCAGACTCGGACAGCCGGGAGGGCTACCCCACTACGCCCCGATCAAACTCGTCCGCGCCACCGAGAGCTTCAGCAAAAACAATTTCGGCAGCAACCCGACCACCGCCGCGCTCGCCACCGATGGCAACCCCGAAACCGGCTGGTCCACCGCCACCCGAGAAGGCGAGCGACACGAAGCCGTGTTCAATCTCGCCGAGCCGCTGCACGCCGCCGGCGACTTGCGCGTGAAGATACTGTTCGGTCGCCACTACGCCGCGTCGCTCGGTCGCTTCCGCATCGCGTTCACCACCGACCCGCGCGGCGCGGCTGCAAGCACGTTGCCGCTCGAAGCGCAGGCGTTGTTGCTCAGGCCCGAGGCCCAACTCACCGCCGCCGACCGCGCGAAGCTCCGCGAACATTTCCTGCTCGTCACGGCCGAGTTGAAAGAAGCTCGGGCGGAAATTGAGCACCTCCGAAAGCCGCCGACCTACCAGACCACGCTCGTCCTGCGCGAGCGCCCACCGGAGCACCCGCGCCCGACCTTCCGCCACCATCGCGGCGAGTTCCTGTCGCCCAAAGAAGCCGTCGCGCCCGCCGTGCTGGGCGTGCTGAACCCGCTACCGCCCGGTGCGCCGACGAACCGCCTCAGCTTCGCGCAGTGGCTCGTCTCGCCGGACAACCCGCTCACCGCGCGCGTGACGGTGAACCGCCAATGGGCCGCCTTCTTCGGTCGCGGCCTCGTGCGGACGACTGAAGACTTCGGCCTGCAAGGCGACGCGCCGACGCACCCGGAGCTGCTTGACTGGCTGGCGGTCGAGTTCATGAAGCAAGGCTGGTCGCTGAAGCAGTTGCACCGGCTCATCGTGACCAGCGCGACGTATCAGCAAGCGGCTGCGGATAAAGAGTTGAAGGGTTTAAGAGTTGAAGCGGCGGCGGTCGTAGCCCCCTTCAACCCTTCAACTCTTCAACCCTTCAACCGCCTCACCCTCGACCCGGACAACATACTCTTGTCGCGCTTCCCCCGCTCCCGCCTCGATGCCGAACTCATCCGCGACTCCGTCCTCCGCGTCAGCGGCCTGCTCTCGGCGAAAATCGGCGGGCCGAGCGTTTTCCCGCCCCAACCCGCGAGCGTCACCTCCGAGGGCGTTTACGGCGGCAAGTCGTGGACCGAGAGCACCGGCGAAGACCGTTACCGTCGCGGCCTCTACACCTTCGCGAAACGCTCCGCCCCCTACGCGATGTTCAACACCTTCGACGGCCCCAGCGGCGAAGCCTGCGTCGCCCGCCGCGATGTCTCGAACACACCTCTCCAAGCCCTCACGCTGCTCAACGACACCGTCATCCTCGAAGCTGCCCAAGCGCTCGGTCGGCAGTTCGCCGCGCAGCCCGGCTCGGTCGAGAGCCGCGTGGAAACCCTCTTCCGCCGCTGCCTCACCCGCCCGCCGTCCGCCGATGAACGCGCGCAGCTCGTGAAGTTCTTCGAGACCCAGCGCGCGCGGTTCGCTAGCGGCGAACTCAAAGCCACCACCTTCGCTGGCCCCGGCGACGGCGACGCCAACGCCCGCGCCGCTTGGACCGCTCTCGCCCGGGCGCTGCTGAACCTCGACGAGTTCATAGCCAAGGGTTGACCGCAGATGCGAACGCCGACATTTTGTCCGACATGAAGACTTACACTGTCCGTGACCTTGACCGCGAGCCCGGGGCCGTGCTGGACGCCTGCGATGCCGAAGGCTACGTCCTCATCCGCCGCCGAAACGGGCGCACCTACTCGCTGCGCCCCGAGAAAGCGCCGGAGCGCCGCGCCATCTTCCCGGACTTCGCCGCCCGCCGACGTGCGATGGGGATGCCCAAAATCTCCAAGCCCAATGCCGACGCCGTGCACAAGCTACTTCGTGGGGAATGAAACCTTACACTGACAGCAACTTCCTCGTCCGGTTCTACATCGAGCTGCCTGACTCGCCGTTGGCCGACAACTCGGTCGCTGCTGGACGCAAGGCAGGAGCCGCGCCGTATCCCTTGACATGGCTGCACCGCGTCGAGGTCTGCAATGCATTTCAACTCCACGTATTTCAGTCGCGCTCGGGTCGTCAGCCGTGGGTCACGCCTGAGCTGGCAGCCAGCGCACATGTCGCCTTTCAGCACGACGCGAGGATCGGCGAGTGGTTCGAGGTCGTTCAGTTGGAGACAGCAGCCTTGGAGCGGCAAGTCGAAGAACTGTTGCTCCGGCACACGGCGAAACACGGCTTTCGCGCGTATGACCTCCTGCACGTGTCGCAGGCCCTCCTGCTCGGCTGTGACACCTTCCTCAGCTTCGACCAGAAGGCGAACAAACTCGCGCAACTCGAAGGACTAACAGTTTCTTGAAAAATGGGTGATTTCCACAGTTGTGACCTCCGTTTTGTGACTCGCCAGGCGCTTATGGCGGGGTGTCGGACTCGGTTTGCACCGGTTC
>JAYTIO010000007.1:0-2665 GCA_043731805.1 Pedosphaera sp.
GTCGGCCCCGGCACGAACCAGCCGCCCGCCGGCGTCATCGCCATGCTGGAGAGCACAAAGGGCGACGGCGTTTACGACAAACGCACCGAGTTCGCCACCGGCCTCACGTTTCCCAACGGCCTCATGTGCTGGCGCGGCGGCCTCATCGTCACCTGCGCGCCGGACATTTTTTATCTCAAGGACACCGATGGCGACGGCCGAGCCGACGTGAAGCGCGTCCTGCTCACCAGCTTTGGCACCACCAGCACCACGCAGCTCCGCGTGAGCCATCCCACGCTTGGACTCGACGGCTGGATTCATGTCACCAGCGGACTCGTCGCGAGCAAGGTCACGTGCCCCGAGCATCCCGAGCGCGGAGTGATTGACCTACCGCGCCGTGATGCACGCTTTCATCCCGACACGCTGGAGATCGAGCCTTGGCCGGGCTTCGCCCAGTTCGGCCTCGCGTTTGATGATTTCGGGAGAAAATTCGTCTGCTCGAACCGCAACCCGCTTGAGCACGTCGTCCTCCACCCGCGCTACCTCAAGCGCAACCCGCACCTCGCTTTTTCCGAAACCGTGCAGGATGTCTCGCCGTCCGGCGACGGATCGAAGGTCTGGCCGTTGAGCGAAGATCACACCACCGCCGCGTTTATGCCCAGACTGATGAGCACGCCGCACGCGGGCTCGTTCACCAGCGCGTGCGGTCTGAGCATGTGGCGCGGAGGCGCGCTGCCGGCGAGTTTCACCAACAGCGCCTTCATCTGCGAACCCGCGCAAAATCTCGTCCAGCGACAGGTGCTCTCACCGGACGGCCCTACCTTCAAGTCTGCGCCTGCCACGCCGGGCCGCGAATTCCTTGCCAGCGCCGACACCTGGTTCCGCCCCGTGTTCAGCGCCACCGGCCCGGACGGCGCGCTCTACATCTGCGACATGTATCGCAAGGTGATTGACCACCCGCAGTATCTGCCCGAGTTCATCCGCGGCAGCCTCGACTACGAAGCGGGCAAGACGATGGGGAGAATTTATCGCGTCGTGCCGGAGGGTCCAAAGTCCAAAGTCCAAAGTCCAAAGTTCGACCTCGGCAAAGCCACGACGAAGGAACTCGTCGCCAAGCTGAACGATGCGAATGGGTGGGTGCGGGACACCGCTTTTCGGCTGCTGCAAGAGAAGGCAGACAAGAGTGCAATCACACCGTTGACTGAAGTCGTTCGTAAGGCGGACAAGAAGGATTTGGCGCAACCGGCAAAAGCCGGCGCTGTCAAAGCGCTCTGGTTGCTGCACCAGTTTCTAGAAGCGACGGGTACGACTCAGCCTAAGGACGCGACGCTACAGAAAGGCTTTGCCTATGCCCACGGTAGTGCTTGTGCAGAACTCGTTGAAAGTTGGGTTCAGCTTACGGAGCTGACTGGTGTTGGGTTGAAAGGCATCGAGGGACTGGAGAGGCACGCCAACCCACGGGTGCGTTTCGTCGCTGCGTTGTCTCTCGGTGACATTGGGCGTCCGCGACAAGCCGCCGAACTCGCTGCCATCCTAATGCAAGATGGAGCGAATCGCTGGTCGCGGGCAGCGGCATTGTCTTCAGCGAAGGGCCTTTCATCGCCTTTGCTTCGTGAAGTCGAGCGCGAGATTCATGACGGGCTGAAGGGTTTGGAGCCGCTTTACTACGAGTTGGGCCAACTGTTGCTCGCTGAGTCTCCGACAACAAGCACCGCTGGCGTTTCCACTGGACGCGCAACCGTTGAGCGAGAATTAGCGAGCATCCTTGTCGCGCACAGCGGCAAAGACACGCGGCCCGAATTGGCCACTGCTTTCGCCACCGGCCTCGGCAACGGTGCGCGCGCAAAAGGCCTCGGCAAGGATGGCCGTTCCGCCCTAGTCACGCTCTCTTCGTCAAACCCCGACACCGCGCGCCGCCTCGGTGAGTTGTTCGCCGCCGCCAGCAAGACCGTCGCGACCGCCTCCGCCCCCACGCCGGAGCGGCTCGCCGCCATTGACCTCCTCGCCCACAGCGACGCCGCCACCGCCGGCGCGGCCCTCCAGTCCCTCATCGCCCCGCAGACGCCGAACGAGTTGCAGGCTGCCGCCGTGCGCGCGTTGAGCCAGTTGCCCGGCGCGAAGGTCGGCGAGTGGTTCGTCGAGCGCGAGCGCTGGCGCGGCTACACCCCGCCCGTCCGCGACGCCGTCCTCAACGCGATGCTCTCGCAGCCCGCGCTGCAACTCGTGCTGCTCGACGCCGTCGAGAAGGGCGTGGTGCAGCCGTGGGCCGTGCCCGCGAACCGCCGCGAACCGCTGCTAAAGCACAAGGACGCCACCGTGGCTACCCGCGCCACCAAGGCCTTCCAGCCGCAAGGCGCCGCCGACCGCATGAAGGTCTATGAGGATTACAAGGCCGTCCTCGCGCTCCCCGCCAACGCGAAGAACGGCCACGCCGTCTTCACGAAGACCTGTGCCGCGTGCCACCAGTTCGCCGGCGAGGGCCAGCGCGTCGGCCCCGAGCTGACCGGCGTCCGCCTCCAGCCCGCCGAGGCCATCCTGCTGCACATCATCGTGCCCGACGCCGAGATTTACCCCGGCTTTACCGCCTACGAAATCGAGACCAAGGACGGCCGTTCCCTCACCGGCCTGCTCACCTCGGACACCCCCACCAGCGTCACCCTCCGCGCCGCGCAAGGCGTCGAGGAAA
>JAYTIO010000008.1:0-1646 GCA_043731805.1 Pedosphaera sp.
GTCCGCGGGCAGGTGTGTTTATCGGACGGTTTCCCTCCCGCTCCCCGGCCGCACTTAGTTTCGCATCCGCCTCTCCATCCGCACGGCCCACCGCCCGCCGCAGGACATTGCTCGGCTCCAGCTTTCATGCGCCGATTAGCTGCCACGCGCATCCGCTGGCGCAAGTCAGAACGAACGCCTAACCATGCGCTGCAGCCAACGGGCATGGCTGTCACGGCCCGTGCTTCCGCCGCCGCCTTTCCGCCTGCCATGCACGGGCCGCGCCAGCCATGCCCGTGGCTGAGCTTGGGGTCGATGGGCGACCCGGCGCGGTTCTGTGTTTCACCCGTCCCGTCGCCCGCCTGCTCCGCACCCCCGCCGCCCTCTAAAGGCATCGCAGCGCGAGCGCCCCGAGCTATCACGCGACCCATCGAAAGCGGGACACCGTTGCCAAGCACATGCACCGAAAACGCCTTGCTCGACTTGTGGGCTTCGAGAGCCTGGCCGACTGCCTCAGCCCCTTGCAGCCGGGCGTATTCCATGACCGGTAGATCACCGGGCAGAAATCCTTTGTCGGTCACATACTTACTGTCCGAGCGCCCACGCTTCCACGTCGTAGCCATGACCGATTTGGACGGATCGCCACTCGCCCGCGAAGGCGCGAGCACCATGAACGGCCACGTCCAGAAGGCGCGCACGCGCGCCGTCTCGCCGCCGCAATCCCAATCCCGCAAAAGCGTGTGGCTCCAGTCGCGCGGGATCATCGGATGCCCGATCACTTGCCGGACGTTTTCCATCACGACCCACAGCGGCTCGGCCTCGCATATCACGCGCAGAAACTCCGGGATGAGGTCAACTGCTTCCGTTCCCCGAATCGCGCTGGCCGTGCTGAATACTTGGCAGGGCGGCCCGCCGATTATCCCGGCGAAGACGCCGGGCGGAGCGTGGAAGTCTCGCACGTCGCCGCCCCAAAGTTTATCCGGGCCACGAACGACGCTAAAGCCTTGTTCCTCGAAAGCTCTGTCGAGTAGTCCGATGCCAGGAAAGAGCGAAAGAACCAGACTCCGCCCACTCCCACCAGACCCAGCTTCCTCCGCGGCTCGCGCGCCGGTCACGTCGGCGGCTCGTCCATCCACCCGGTGCAGCGAAGTCCGCTGGCGTGGCGCGTCAGCGGACATCGGGGCTCCTCTCCGCCAGCGGCCTCGCTGACCTCAGTTCGTTAGGCGTTCTCTGCCCGTTGTTCCGCGAATAACACCAGCGATGACTAATTCCGAGACTAACACTGCGGGTAATCCGAACGACTTCGTTTCGGACGCGCTTCTTAGTTTGCACTTGCTCGGCTTCGCTCACGCTGACACCCTCGCGGAGATGGATTGCATTTCTCCACTTTGCGCTTCGCATTCGTGGTCGTCGGCACGGCGACTCCGGGCGCATTCAGTCCGCGGGCAGGCGTGTTTGCCGGGCGTCTTCCCTCCCGCTCCCCAGCCACGTTTGGTTTCTCAGCCGCCGCCCCATCAGCACGGCCCGCCGCACGCCGCAGAACGAAGCGCGGTCCCGGCTTTCATGTGCCGTTTTGCACTCGCGCGCCGAGGCTGTCGCAAGTCTGAACGAACGCCTAACCATGCGCTGCAGCGAACGGCTCCGCGTGTCACGGTAGCTGCTATTTC
>JAYTIO010000009.1:0-9506 GCA_043731805.1 Pedosphaera sp.
ACCCCGTTCTGCGCCCCGCGTCAGCGGCACCTATGAACGAGGCCGGTGGTTGCGCCTGCGGGCGCACTTCCTCACTGGATTGAGCTGCGCCGCGCAAAAAGGAAACCCGGATCGCAGGCAAGCCATTCAACCCCTACTTCCGCCGCTCGATCCGGACGGCGCCAACCTGCCCGACAGGTGACTCATGGTAACTAACTGGTCCATGCCGGATAACTGTCTTACCAATTCCGCAGAGGATTTTTAGGATCAAAGCCATTGAGGATCGTTTCGCGACGTGGCGCCTCAACGATTTTGCCTAACAGCCGACTGGCGCACTGATTGCTATTTCTTCGGCACGGTGCCGAAGGCGACACGCAAAGACCCAGCGCACCGTGCTAATTTGGCGCCACCACTAGACCCATATGCACCTCCGATCGAATCGCTCGGGCTTCACCTTGGTAGAAATCATGATTGTGATGGCCATCATCGGCCTGCTCGCAACCATCGCCATCCCGAACTTCGTGAAGGCGCGCGCCACGGCTCAAAAAAACGCCTGTATCGCCAACCTCAAGCAGATTGAAGGCGCGATCCAGCAGTGGGCCCTGGAACAGAAGAAAGTGGCCACGGACACCTACGCCCTCACCGACACCAACCTGCTGGCCTACATGAAGGGTTCGGCGTTGCCCGGTAGCGGCATCTGCCCGGCTGGCGGCACCTATTCCGAGGGTGCCAGCGTGTCCGCTTCCCCGCTCTGCTCCCTGTCCTCTGCGCAGGGTCATACGCTGTAGCCGCTCACCCGCCCGCATGCTGCGCGGGGTGCAGCGCATACTGGCGGAGTTTTTCGCGTAACGTCAGCCGGGAGATTCCCAGCCAGCGTGCGGCCCTGGCTTGGTTGCCGCCGGCCAGTTCAATCGCTTGCGACAGCAGTTCCAATTCGGCTGCGCCAATGACCTTGGCGTAAACATCTTGCTGGCCTCCCTGTTGCGCGGCGGCCAGCAGTTTTGAGATCATCGAGCCGAGTGGGGGTGAATCAGCCGTCAGGGAAGGCGTGGGCGGTGCGAGCGCGGTGCGGACGTGTTCGACGCTGATGGTATAGCCGCGCGCGTGCAGCAGGATTTTGCGGACGATGTTCTCCAACTCGCGAACGTTGCCGGGCCAGGGCTGAGACTTGAGCAGTTCCAACGCCTCAGGCTGGATGCTCGGCTCGCGGCTCCCAAGCTCCACGCCATGTCGGTGCAGGAAGTAGCGCACGAGATCGGGCACGTCCTCGCGCCGCTCGCGCAAGGGCGGCAGCACCACTGTCACCACGTTGAGCCGGTAGAACAGGTCTTCTCGAAACTCACGGTCGCGCATCATGGTTTCCAGGTTTTGGTGCGTGGCCGCGATCACGCGCACGTCGGCGGGGATGGTCTCCTTGCCGCCCAATCGTTGGAGGCAGCGTTCCTGCAGCACGCGCAGCAGCTTCACCTGGGTGTTGAGTGAGAGGTCGCCGATTTCATCGAGCAGCAACGTGCCCGTGTGAGCCTGTTCGAAACGCCCGATGCGCCGCGTGTCCGCTCCGGTGAACGCGCCGCGCTCGTGGCCGAAGAGTTCGCTCTCCAGCAGTGTCTCCGGGATTGCCGCACAGTTCACCGCGACGAACGGAGCGTGCGCCCGGTCGCTGTGTTGATAGATGGCGCGGGCGATCAATTCCTTGCCGGTGCCGGTTTCGCCACGGATGAGCACGTTCACCGGCTTGGCCGCGATGCGTCCAATGTCTTTGTAAATGGTCTGCATCGCCCGGCTCTGGCCGACGATGGCTGCATGCCCCGCTGCCTCCGCCGCACCGAGGTCCACCGGCTCCGTCATCAAGCGGTGCGCGGCGAGTGCCTTGGCGGCCAGTTCGATCAACTCGCCCATGTCGAATGGTTTCAGCAGGTAATCGAACGCCCCGAACTTGATCGCCTCGATGGCCGTCTCGGTGGTGCCGTGCGCCGTCATCAATACGATGGGCAGGCGCGGGCGCGCGGCGTGCAGGCGTCGAACGATCTCGAGGCCGCCGGTGCCGGGCAGCTTCAAATCGGTGAGCACGAGGTCGAAGGGCTGCTGTTGGGCGATGGCGAGGCCGTCGTCACCGCGTGCGGCGCGGGTCACGGCCCAGCCTTCCGCCGCGAGCACGCACTCGAGCGAGGAGGCGATGGCGGCATCATCTTCAATGAGCAGGATTTGTCCGGGGTGGTTCATGGGGGAGCGGTCGGGAGCACGATGCCGAACACGGTGCCGTAGTTCACGCGGGTCTGATACTGAAGCGCGCCGCCATGTTTCTCAACGATGCGGGCAGCAATGGCGAGGCCGAGGCCCGTGCCGGTTTCCTTCGTGCTGAAGAACGGATCGAACAGACGTTTCTGCACGTCGGGAGGAATGCCTTTGCCGGTGTCCGCCACTTCGAGGATTACGGCTGGCACCGTTCCATGCGGTGAGGGCCGCGTGCCTGCCCGTGCGTGGAGGGTAACAGTGCAGCCCGGCCCCATGGCGTCGGCGGCATTCTGGATGAGGTTGATGAGCACCTGCTTGATTTGCTGAGTATCCACGCGGACGCGCAGCGCGGCATCGCCGGGCAACACGCGCAGTTCAATGCCGCGAGGCTTCAATTGGGGGGTGAGAAGATCGCGCGCGTCCCGCAGAGGTTGTTCGGCCGGCACGACGGTGAAATCAGGCTCCGAAGGCCGCGCGAAGGTGAGGAAATCCTTCACGATGCGTTCAAGGCGCAGAATTTCCTGGCTGATGATGTCGGCATCGTCGCGCTCGGCCGAGCCGGGCTTGAGGTGGCGGGCCTGGGTGAACAGCCGCGCCTTGATCGCAGTGAGGGGGTTGCGGATTTCGTGCGCGACCCCGGCGGCCAGCAGGCCCAGCGAGGCGAGCTTCTCCTGCCGTTCGATGGCGGCCTGGCTTTCCAGCAGCTTGACTTGGAGCGGCGCGATCAGCGCGCGATAGACCAGTCGGGCCGCCCAGACGCCCAACGCCAGAAGCACGACGAACGCGGCCGCAAAGAACCAGCGTAGCCATTCCAAGGTGCGCTGAGATTCCCCGATGAACAGCTTCAACGACTCGCGGTGGGCCTCCACCAGTTCATAGCCCAGCGCGTTCAGGCGGGCTGACTGCTTCTCCACCCGGGCGAGCTCTGGGCTTGAATTCGTCGACTTCAAGTCGAGCTGGGCGAGCAGGTTCGTCGCGGCGCTGAAGTAGTCATCATAGCCACTGTTGATCTGGTCCAGCAGACGGCCCTCGCGCAGGGAGGTGAGGGTGGGCCGCTGCACATCAATCCACTGATCCATGCTTTTCCACTGCTGGAGGAACTGCTCCCGGTCGCCCGCCTCGTGGTGGCGCTCGTAACGGTGGAGCAGCGAATCGAGGCGTTGCAGGTTGGCGCGGAATTGATCCGCTGTCTGAAAGCTCTCCATCTGCTCGCGCGACAGCCTTTCGCCCAAGCTAACCATGTGCCGCCAAGTAAACTGTGCCGCCCAGCCGATGAAGCCGAGCAGCATGACCACCGCGACGACCAGGGTGGCGATGCGGGGTTTGAGGCCGAGGTTCATTCGTTCGATGCGATGCGATGCGATTGCCATGCCAAGGTGCTCAGTTTGTCGGTTTACGCAGCGACGCTATCACGGGCGGACTACGCACCGCCATTCCGAGTCATCACAGGGTGGAAAGTTTCTGACCACCACAGACCAATCACTGGCCCAGCACGGTCTGCCGATCGCCGCCGGAGGCGCGGCTTTACCGGGCAAACACCTTAGTTTTCCGCAGCCTCCGCTCCTTGGCACGCGCGCCGCTAGAGGCTGGGTATGACAACTGCGTCAACTCCGCTGGCGGCAATGCGCGTGGGCTTCACCGCCGCGCTCGTCCTCCTCAGCACCCTTGCCCCGCGCGATCTGGTAGCCGGCCCGCATCACTTCGAGGAATGGGTGACGGGCCGGATCAGTTCCGTGGTCGCCGAGCAACATGCGCTCGTGTTGCGGACAGATCAAAAAGACACGCCAGAGAGTTTCCGCTGGGACCGGGACTCGCGTCTGTGGCGGATGGACGGTCCGAAGGACGGCCAGCCCGTGGAGTCCGGAGCACTCAAAGTCGGCGACGTCGTCAAAATCCAGTTTCGCAGGCCGAACAAGGGCGCGCCGGCGCTGATCGTGAAGATCGTCGAGACCACCGTCCGCAACTGAGTAGCAGCCCAGCCCACCATCGTTCCGATTATGAAACATAAAGTGATCATCGCCGATGATGACCCGTCCGTCCGGCAAGCCCTTGGCAATCTGCTCGACCGCGAAGGCTATCAGGTGGTGCTGACCGCTTCCGGGGACGAGGCGCTGCAACGGCTGCTGATGGACGGGCCCTTCGACATCATGCTGCTGGACTTGAACATGCTCGGCAAAAGCGGCTGGGATACCTTCGAGCGCGTCACCTCGCTGAACCCGCTGCTTCCCGTATTGATCATCACCGCGAGGCCAGACCAGCGCGCTCTGGCCCGCGCCGCCGGAGCAAGTGGCCTAGCGGAGAAGCCGCTAGACCTCCCCCAACTGCTCGGCACAATCCACGATCTCATCGCCGAGCCACCGTTCAACCGTTTGCGTCGGCTTGCGGGGCGGCAACGTTCCTTGCATCACCTGCCCGCCGAACCACTTCCAAACCATCCACTTCCCTCGTTGCATGATTGAGCCACTTCGTCAGCTCCAGTGTGCCTTCGGGCCTCGCCTGACGCTGGCAGTGGCACTGTTCTCTGCGTCCGTCGGCACGGCGCAAGAACCCCGCAAGCTGGCCCTCGCCGAGGCGCAACGCACCGCCTTTGAACGCAACTGGGACTTACTCGCCGCGCGGGCTGACGTGGACGCGGCCCTCGCCCAAACCCTCGTCGCGAAAGAGTTTCCCAACCCGACGCTCTCCTTGAGCGCGTCCAAAATTTCTTTCGACGGCCACCCGAACAGCACCACGGCGGGCCGCTCCATTTGGAATCGCAGCTTCGACAACCTCGCCGCCATCAGCCAGCTCTTCGAGGTTGGCGGCAAACGCCCCGCGCGCCGGGATTCCGCGCGCGCCGGCGTGGCCGGCGCCGAGGCCCGCTTGCGCGATGCCCGGCGCGTGCTTGAGCAGGGCGTGGCCCGCGCCTACGTCACGGCGCTGCACGCGCACGAGAACGTGGAGATTTTGAACCGCTCGGTCACCTCCCTCCGCGCGGAGGCGCGGATTGCCGAGGTGCGCCTCAAGGCGGGCGACATTTCCCTCGCGGACAAAACGCAGATTGAGATCACTGCCGTGCGCCTGGCGCAGGACGCCAGCGTCGCACGAGCGGCCGAGCGGGCGGCGCGCATCGCGGTGGATGTTTTGCTGGGCGAAGCGAACCCGCCTGGCGATTGGGTGCCGGGCGACTCCTTGGACATGCTGGCCGGACTACCTTTCCCGGCCAGCACGGAGTCGCCCGGTCTCGCCCGGCCGGATCTGGCCGCCGCGCAGGCCACCGAGCGCAAGGCCGAGGCTGACTTCCGACTCCAGCGCGCGCTTCGCGTGCCCGACCCCACGGTCAGCTTGCAATACGAACACGAGCAGCCCGACAAGCCCAACACCATCGGCCTCGCGGTCTCTTTCCCGCTGCCGCTCTGGAACCGCAATGAAGGCAACATCGCCGCCGCACGGGCCGCCATCGCCTCGGCCAAGATCCAGACGGACAAGCTCCGCGCGCAGATCGCCGCCGAAATAGTTGCCGCCCGCATTGCCTACGCCGAAGCCACCGAGCGGCTCCAGCGCTATCGGGAGCTGATTCGCCCGAAGTCGGAGCAGGTGCGCCAGACCGTCGCCTTTGCCTATGAGAAGGGCGGGGCTTCGTTACTGGACCTGCTCTCCGCCGAGCGCAACGACAACGAGGTGCGGCTGGCGACTGCCGCCGCCGCCGCCGATGCCGCCACCGCGGCCGTCAATCTAAAGACCGCCTTGAATCTGACCAACCAACCGGAGCCAAAATGAAAACCCTGCAAATCCATTCGATGACCCCACAAGCCATAGGCTCGAACCGCACCGGGCACGGGACCGTTGCCGAGCTGTCGCAAGGTGAAGTTGCCAGAAAGCCGCTCACCTGGCTTTCCCGCCGAACGCAAACGTCCGGGGAGAAGCCACTCGTCCGCCGGTTGGTCGAGGAATCCTGGGTGATCGGACTGGCGGCGGCGGCCTTGCTTGCCACGGGTTGCCAGAAAAAAGCGGCGTCAGCCGAACCCCCGGCCACGACGGGCGTGAAGGTGGAAGGCGGAACGGTGGTGTTCCCGCCGAGTAGTCCGCAGCTCGCCGCCGTCTCCGTCGAGCCCGTGGAGTCGCCGCGGAGCGCCAAGCTCCGCGTTCATGGCCGCCTGGTCTGGGATGAAACGGTGACGGCCCGGGTATTCTCTCCGTTCGCAGGCCGGGTGACGTCCATTCTCGGTGATTTCGGCAAGACCGTTACCAAGGGTGGGCCGTTGGCGATGCTCGCCTCGCCGGACTTCGGGCAGGCGCAGGCCGAGGCCCGCCGCGCCGCGAATGATGTGCGACAGGCCGAGCGTTCGCTGGCGCGGGTGAAGGAGTTGTTCGAGCACGGGGCCGCGCCGCACAAGGACGTGGAGTCTGCGGAGTCAGAGTCCGCCCGCGCGCAGTCGGAACAGGAACGCGCTCAGGCGCGGCTGGTGCTGTATGGCGGCAGCAGTGGTGCGATTGATCAGGCCATCGCACTAAATAGCCCGCTGGGCGGCGTGATCGTGGAGAAGAACTTGAACCCGGGCCAAGAGGTGCGCCCGGACCAGATGCTCGCGGGTCTGCCACAGTTCGGGGCGCCGTTGTTCGTCGTCACCGACCCCACGCGCCTGTGGGTGCTGCTGGACGCGACGGAGAGTGAACTTTGCCACCTCAAGCCTGGCTCGCCGATGGTTATACGTTCCCAAGCGTTGCCTGAAGCTTCCCACCTAGGCCGGCTTGAGGTGGTTTCCGATTCGTTCGACCCCGCGACACGCATGCTCCGGGTGCGCGGTGCGGTTGAGAATGCCGACCGGACGCTCAAGGCCGAGATGCTCGTCACGGCGGAGATTGAAGTGCCGGTGGCCAGCCCCCAGTCAGTCACGTCGCGCGCGGTGTTTCTAAAGGGCGATCGACACTACGTGTATGTGGAGGAGAGTCAGGGCCGCTTCGCGCGGCGGGAGGTCAAAGTCGGGCCGGAGACCGCAGGGAAACTTCCGGTGCTCGAAGGGTTGCAAGCAGGCCAGCGCGTCGTAACGAGTGGAGCCTTGCTTCTGGAACAGCTCGTCGGCGAAGGAGCTGGTTCCTGAGCGGCAAGTTCCAAGTGCCCAACCCGTGTTCGCTTCGACCTCTGCACTGAGAGGTTACTCACGAATCCCTGTCTTCCAATGATCAAGCGCCTTGTTCACTTCGCCCTGCATCAACCGATGTTCATCGGCTTGATGGCGGTTCTGTTCGTCGCCGGGGGCGTCGTCGCCTTCAAAACGCTGCCCATCGAGGCGTTCCCGGATGTCTCGGACATCCAAGTGAATGTCATCGCGCTCTATCCCGGCCGCGCGCCTGAGGAGGTCGAGAAGCAGGTGACCATCCCGCTGGAAATCGCGCTAAGCGGGATCCCACATCAGGTGCGGCTCTTCAGCCACACGCAGTTTGGATTGTCGTTCATCATGCTCACCTTCGATGACAAGGTGGACGACTACTTCGCCCGCCAGCGCGTCATGGAGCGGCTCACGGGCCTGGACCTGCCGCCCGGCGTCACGCCCCAGCTCGGACCGCTCTCCACGCCCATCGGCGAACTCTACCGCTACCGACTCAAGGGCGAGGGCCGCACCACGGCCGAGCTGCGCACGCTGGAGGACTGGGTGGTCGAACGAAACCTCCGCATGGTGGACGGCGTTGCGGACGTGGTGACGATGGGCGGCCTCATCAAGCAATACGAGGTGAACCCCGACCTCGCGCGGATGAAGGGCTACAACCTCACGCTCCAGCAGCTTTTCACCGCGCTTGGTCGCGGCAACGCCAACGCCGGCGGCAGCTATGTCGAGCAAGGTTCGCAGCAGTATCTCATTCGCGGCATCGGCCTGCTCCGCTCGCCCGAAGACATCGGCAACATCGTCGTCGCCTCCCGTAACGGCACGCCCGTGCTCGTAAAGCACATCGCCGAGATCACCGTGTCCGGCGTGCCCCGCCAGGGCATCGTGGGCCAGGACGGCGACGACGACATCGTCACCGGCACCATCCTGATGCGGAAAGGCGAGAACCCGTCGCTCATGCTTGGGAAGGTCAAGGAACGCATCGCCCTGCTAAACAAAAGCATCTTACCAAAAGGCGTGCAGATCGTTCCCTACTACGACCGCACTTGGCTCATCGGCACCACGCTCAAAACCGTGTTCAAGAACCTCGCCGAGGGCGCGATGCTCGTGAGCTTCGTGCTGCTGCTCTTCCTCGGCAACGTGCGCGCCGCGTTCATCGTCGCGCTGATGATTCCGCTGTCACTGCTGGCCACCTTCATCGGGCTTTCGTGGAAGGGCATCCCGGCGAACCTGCTTTCCCTCGGCGCGATGGACTTCGGGATCGTCGTGGACGGCGCGGTGATCGTGGTGGAAAACATCTTCCGCCGACTGAGCGAGCAACACGGCGAAGAACCAAAGAACCGCGCCGATTTTCTGGCGCGGCTCAAGCACACCATCCTCGAAGCCTCCGCGGAAGTCGGCCGCCCCACGTTCTTCTCGATGCTCATCATCATCGCGGCACACATCCCGATCTTCACCCTGCAACGCCACGAGGGGCGCATCTTCGCACCGATGGCGTGGACGGTGACAAGCGCGCTCATCGGCTCGCTGCTCTTCTCGCTCTCGCTCGTGCCGTTGCTGTGCTTCCTGTTGCTGCGGAAAAAGATTCCGCACGAAGACAACCTCCTCGTGCGCGGTTGCAAAGCGCTTTACCGGCCTGTGCTGGGCTGGGCGTTGCGCCGGCCGGTCATCGTGTTGCTCATCGCCATCGCCGCGCTCGGGGCGAGCCTCGCGTTGGTGCCCCGGCTTGGCACCGAGTTCCTGCCCGAGCTGAATGAAGGCACCATCTGGGTCAACGCAAACTTCCCGCCTGGCCTCTCCATCAGCGAGGCGCAGGACCAGTGTCGGCGCATCCGGCAGATTCTGGGCAAGCTGCCGGAGGTCCGCAGCGTCATCTCCAAGGCGGGCCGACCCGAGGATGGCACCGACCCGAAGCCACTGAATATGGGCGAGTTCTTCGTGGACTTGAGGCCGCCCGAAGAATGGACGCGGCAGGTCACCAAGGAGCAGATTCTCGATGAGATGGACAAGGCGCTTGATGCGCTGCCCGGCATTGAGACGAGCTTCTCGCAGCCCATCCGCGACAACGTGCTCGAAAGCATTTCGCAGATCGACGGCCAAGTCGTGATCAAGGTCTTCGGGGACGACGCGGAGTTGCTCACGACCAACGCCAACTTGATTCTCAAGGCCGTCGGCGGCGTGCCGGGCGTGACGCGCGCGTTCATCGAC
>JAYTIO010000010.1:0-2493 GCA_043731805.1 Pedosphaera sp.
GGGTGCTAATGAGACCAGCCCAATGCGTCACCTCCCCTGCCCCATTTTTCCGCCCCCATTTTTCTGCCGCACATTTTTATGAACTCCACCCTCCTCACCCGCCGCGCCTTTCTGCAGCGCAACTCCACCGGCCTTGGCGCGCTCGCCCTCGCCTCGCTCCTGAAGCCCGACGCCTTCGCCGCGCTCCCCGGCGGCGGCCCTACGGTGCCCGGCCTGCTGAAGCGCCTCCACCACGAGCCGAAGGCCAAGCGCGTCATCTACCTCTTCATGTCCGGCGCGCCCTCGCACCTCGACCTCTACGACCCCAAGCCCAAACTCGTGGAGATGACCGGCAAAGACCTCCCCGAGTCCATTCGCCAGGGCCAGCGCATCACCGGCATGACCAGCGGGCAGAAGAACCACTTCTGCGTTGGCTCCCCCTTCAAGTTCACCCCGCACGGCCAGGCCGGCACTGAGTTCAGCGAAGTGCTTCCCCACATCGCCACCCTCGCGGATGACGCCACCGTCATCCGCTCCATGTTCACCGAGGCCATCAACCACGACCCCGCCGTGACCTTCTTCGGCACCGGCCACCAGCAGCCGGGCCGCCCCACGATGGGAGCGTGGGCCAGCTACGGCCTTGGCAGTGAAAACTCAGACCTCCCGGGCTACATCTGCATGCAATCCGGCGGCGGCGGCCAGCCCCTGCAATCCCGCTACTGGGGCCCGGGCTTCCTCCCCGCGCAACACGGCGCCGTCACCTTCCGTGGAGCCGGCGACGCCGTCCTCTACCTCTCCAACCCGCCGGGCCTCAGCTCCGCCGCCCGCCGCTCGACCATTGACGCCATGAACGAGCTAAACCGCCTCCAGCTCGGCGCGCTCGGCGACCCCGCCATCGCCGCCCAGATAGCGAACTACGAACTCGCCTTCAACATGCAGACCAGCGTCCCCGAGCTGATGGACCTCGCCAAGGAACCCGACGCCACCTTCGAGCAATACGGAGCGAAAAAGGGCACGCCCAGCTTCGCCGCCAACTGCATCCTCGCCCGCCGCCTCGCGGAACGCGGCGCCCGCTTCATCCAGTTGAACCATCGCGACTGGGACCATCACGGCGGCCTGCCCGGAGCGATGCCCGTCAAGGCGAAGGAAGTGGACCAAGCCGCCGCTGCGCTGGTGAAAGACCTGAAACAGCGCGGCCTCCTCAAAGACACCATCGTCATCTGGGGCGGAGAGTTTGGCCGCACGGCTTACAGCCAGGGCGAGATCAAGAAAGACAGCTTCGGGCGCGACCATCACCCCCGCTGCTTCACGATTTGGGCGGCCGGCGGCGGCTTCAAGCCCGGCATCGTCCACGGAGCGACCGACGACTTCGGCTACAACATCACCCGCGACCCCGTGAGCGTGCACGACTTCCACGCGACGCTCCTGCACCTGCTGGGAGTGGACCACCTCAAGCTCACCCACCGCCACGAAGGCCGGGACTACCGCCTCACGGACATTAGCGGCGAACTGGTGAAGGGCATCATCGCGTGACGGCAGCGGCCTCCCTCGCCTCAGCGGGGGAGAGGGAGTCGCGCGCTGGCTGCGTGTCTCCCTTGGCGGCATTCGCTCATTCAACCTGCATTCCGAAATGGAATGGCCGGGAAAGGGCACACAGAACGCAAAGCCAAGCCTCTGGTAGGCGGACGGACCGGGTAGAAATAGTCTCGGCCCCAGTCAGTTCCACCTCGGCCTCTTTGTGTTCTTTGCGCCCTTTCGTGGCTTAACTTCGGAGTTCGGGTTCAAAGCAGCGCCGATCCGAAATTTTCTTCGTGCCCATCCGTGTCCATTCGTGGTTTCCTCTCGGCGTTTTCAAACCATGTCTGACCTCCTCAAAGACGCCGCCAAGCGCGGCCTAAAGCAGGCCGCGCGCTGGGCCAGCACCGGCAAGAACGTCCCCCGCCTCAAGGGCCTCCAGGCTTGGTGGCAGCGCCATGTCGGCGACCAGAACGAGATCAACTCCTTGCGTGAGCAATACGCCGCGCTCATCCACACGCCCACCCCGCGCAAGCTCCTGGCCACCCACGAGCGGAAGGTCCACTCGCAGTTCGGCGAGGACGGTCTGCTGCTGCACTTCTTCTCCCAGATCGGCGCGCCGAACAAGACGTTCATCGAGTTCGGCATTGAGGACGGCACGGAGTGCAACGCCGCAAACCTCGCCCTCCACTTCGGCTGGGGCGGGCTGCTCATGGACGGCAGCGATTCCCTCGCGGACAGCGCGCGGACCTTCTACCACCAGCGGCACGGCATCGCCCCGCAGCACGTGCAGATCCGCACGGAGTTCATCACCAAGGAGAACGTCAACGACCTCTTCACCCAATACGGCTTCAAGGGCGAGCTGGACATGCTCTCGCTCGACATTGACGGCGTGGACTACTGGATTTGGGACGCGATCACGGCGGTGTCGCCGCGCCTGGTCATCATCGAGTTCAACGCCAGCTTCGGCCCGACGCGCAGCGTGACGGTGCCCTACGA
>JAYTIO010000011.1:0-2120 GCA_043731805.1 Pedosphaera sp.
CCTCCAGTTTTGGGTAACATTCTACTGAGGCAACGGCCACGACTCGGTAACAAAACACCTGAGTCAATGCGAGGGGAAGGGTAATTGTCGTTTTACGAATGAACCCAATCACTGCCGGCTTCCGTCCACGGCTCGGTTGCGGCTGCAATTACGGGGCGGGCGCTGCTGGTTATAGTGTCATGCGCCCCGTTGAGGCCAGTTCCGAAGGACTGGCAGGAGCTGATCAACACGGGTTACCTCAAGCAGATGCCCACCCCATCTCCGGGCAAGCGCTACACGTTCAATCCGTTGAGTCTGGATGGCCTCACGGTTCCCGCGCCATAACCCTGCGGCCCTTGGGGGCGGGGGCGGGGGCGGTTCCGAGTTCTGAGTCGTGCGCGCACGCTTCTCAACTCTGAGCTCGAAACCTTGCACCCGGAACTTTCCCCTACAGCCCGCTAAACTGGCGCAGATACTTCACCGTCACGCGCAGGTCGCGCGGCCACTCGGCGGTGAGGACGATGGGTTCGCCGGTGGCGGGGTGTTTGATTTCCAACCGCTCGGCGTGGAGGGCGACGCGGCCCATGAGCGGGCGCTCCGGCTCGTTGAGCTTGGGGCGGTAGCTGGACTTGATTTGCGACAGGCAGAGCGGGCTGCCCGCGTAATGCACGTCGCCGACGAGGTGCAGGCCGACGGAGCGGAGGTGGACGCGGATCTGGTGCGTGCGTTCGGTGAGCGGCTGGCACTGGAGCAGGGTGAAACCCCGGAACTGCTCCCGCACCTGGCAGCGCGTCACGGCTGGCTTGCCGCCCTGTGTGTCGATCCGCATCAAACCGAGCAGCCGCGTCTGCGGGCCGATCCGGGCGTCCACGGTGAACTCCGGCTCGGCGGGCATCCCGCGCGTGAGGGTCACGTAAGTCTTCACCGGCTGGTTGGAGCCGAACTCGTTGGCCAGCGCGACGAGCGCGGGCTTGGTCTTCGCCAGCAACAGCACGCCGCTGGTCTCGCAGTCGAGCCGGTGCGCGTTGGCGAGGTAGGTGAGGTTGCGCTGCCGGGCCCAGGGCGCGCCTTGCGCGATGCCGTCGTGCAGCAGGCGCATGAGGCTCGGGCGTTGCGGGTCGGCGTGGTCGGGCGAGGCGAGCAGGCACGCGGGCTTGGCCAGGGCCAGCAGTTGCTCGTCCTCGTGGACGATGGGGACTTCCCAAAGCTCGTGGGTGAGAGGGCAGGTGAGTCGGATGACGGTGGTCATCGCGGGGGGGATCCTTGTGGAATAAAATCCGGCGGAATTGCTGTGGCTGCACGACGCGCTTCTCCTCCCTCTACCTTCATCGGATGAGGGGAGAGGGCCGGGGTGAGGGGTTGCGGGCGTTGGCGTTGGCAGCCCCACCCATCATCCGGCCGGCGCGCGCCTTCGCCCCTCCTCCGAGGAAGGGAGAAGGCGCGCGCCGTGGCGTCCGGTTGGCAGCCCACCGACTCGCTTCGGGAATGGGTGTGAGCCGGTTGTGGCCTGACGCTGCGGCAATAAGCAGCGCGCTGCGGCTGGGACAGCCGTGCTCCGGGGCGTGGGCCGGACCTCATTCCTCGCTGGCCTTGCCCGCGCCCCGTTTGGCCTGGGGCTGGAGCTGCGCCATCACGCCGGAGCGCTCGACTTCGCGGCCCAACCACTCGCGGAAGGCGTAGTTGGCGCGGTTGTCGCGGAGGGACTCGGTGAACTTGGGCAGCTCGGTCTGCACCTGTTCCTCGGTGACCGGCTGGAAGCTGCGGACATGCACCACGAAGCCGCCGCCGTTGACCGTGCGGAAATTGCTGACCTTGCCGGCGGCGAGGGCAAACGCCTGGTCGCGGAATTCCTCAACACCCAAGCCCCGGTCTTTGACGATTTCAATCTCCCTCGCGTTGCGGCTGAAGGGCGGGACTTCGAGGGTGACGAGGCCGAGGCCCTTGGCGGCGTCCTTGAAGGACTTGCCGGTGGCGAGCGCGGCGTTGGCGGCCTGGACGAGCAGGGTGCCTTCTTGGAGGGTGAGTTCGCTGGCCTGGGAGCGCTGGTAGTCTTCGGTGACCTTAGCGCGCACCTTCTCGAAGGGCGGGTCTTCCGGCTTGAGGCGGTCCTTGAAGGCGATGAAATACACGCCGTCGCTGCC
>JAYTIO010000012.1:0-2606 GCA_043731805.1 Pedosphaera sp.
TCGCCGGCCTCGATGTCATCGCGGACGGTGAGCTGTCGCGCTTCGACGTGAACCACCCCGAGACCAACGGGATGATTGACTACTTCATCCGCCCGATGACCGGCATCCACCCGACGCTCTCGCGCGAGGAGTTGGCCAAGTTCCGCGCCGCGCAAGGGATGAAGTTCCGCACGCAGCCGGCGGGTGTCGTGCGCGGGGGGATTGGCGAAGGCAGCTTGAACCTCCCCGCCGCGTGGCAATCCGTGAAGGGCCTCACGCCGCGCCCGCTGAAGTTCACCCTCACCTCGCCCTACATGCTCGCGAAGACGCTCGTGAACGAGTTCTACCCGGACACCCGCGCGCTCACGATGGCGCTGGCCGAGGTGCTCCGCCGCCAAGTCGCGGACATTGATGCTGCCGTGGTGCAAGTGGACGAGGCGAATCTCCCCGGCCATCCCGAGGACGCCGACTGGGCGCACGAGCCAATCAACCACGTCCTCCAAGGCGTGCGCGGCCAGAAGGGGCTGCACCTCTGCTTCGGCAACTACGGCGGCCAGAGCATCCAGAAGGGCTACTGGCGCAACCTGCTCCCATTCCTCAACCGCCTCGACGTGGACCACCTCGTCCTCGAATTCGCCCGGCGCGGCTACGACGAGCTTGACGCCTTCCGCGACCTCCGGCCCGGCATTGCCCTCGGCCTCGGCGTCGTGGACATCAAGGACAACGAAGTCGAATCCCCCGACCTCATTGCCACGCGCATCGCCCACGCCGTGAAGACGCTGGGGGCCGACCGCATCAAGTGGGTCCATCCCGACTGCGGCTTCTGGATGCTCTCGCGCAGCGTGGCCGACCGGAAGATGGCGGCGCTCGTGGCGGGCCGGGACAAGTTCCTCGGACAATGAAACTCTACGAATACCAAGGCTGCGACACCTGCCGTCGCGCGAAGAAGTTCCTCACCGCCCACGGCCTCGCCTTCGACGCCCTCCCCATCCGCGAGCAGCCGCCCACGAAGCCTGAGCTGAAACGGATGCTGGCCATTTACAGCGGCGACGTCCGCCGCCTCTTCAACACCTCCGGCGGCGACTACCAAGCGCTGAAACTCGCCGAGCGCCTGCCCACGTTGACCGAAGCCGAAGCCCTCGCCCTGCTCGCCGCGAACGGCAACTTGGTGAAGCGCCCCTTCCTGCTCACGGACACCGGCGGCCTCGTCGGCTTCAAGCCGCCGGAGTGGGAACGGTTCTTCGTCGTGAACTAGTCACCCCGGAGTTTGCCGCCCAAGTCGCCCGCCGCCGCATCCCATGCTCGACCATTCCTGGACGACCTTCATCGAGTTGATCCGCGCGCCGTTTCAGCACGTCGCGCTCATCTGGGGCATCGTGCCCCTCTACTTTGGTTTGCTCCTGAACGAGCTCACCGCCAGCAAGGCCAGCTACCGCACGGCCGTCCAGACGGGGTTCAGCTTCCTGTGGGCCGCCGCGCAATGGCTCTATCCGTATTTCAAAACGGACGGGCCGCACCCCGCGTTGCACGCGATGCCGCTGGTGAACCTGCTCGTCACCGTGGTCGTGGTCGTGGTCGGGACGGCGGCGCTCTTCAGCGGGCTGCGGCAGCGCTATCCCAAGCACGGGGTCTTCCTGGGCCACACCCGGTTCAGCAACTACTTCATGATCACGATCTACCCGATGCAGGCGCACGCGCTGGACTGGACGTGGGAACGGCTCGGGGCCATCGCGCTGTTCGCGCTGCCCATCTGGCTGGTGCTGCACCTCGGGCTGATGCCGGTGCGCAACCGCTGAAGCGCTGTCCCCCGCGCGCCCGAACCGCGCCCCTCATTCCCCTCGCCAGCCCGGCCCGTCCGTCCCATCTTCCCGCCCGATGCTGACGCTCCTTCGCACCACGCTTTGCCTGCTGGCCTTGGCCGCCGCCGCCCACGCGCAGCCGATCGAACCCGAGAAACTCAACACCATGATCGAGGCCCTCACCCGCCTCGGCCCGGAAGCCGTCAGCGCCAACCCGCGCCTCGTGGAAGCCCTCGGCAAAGTCCTCGCCGCCACGCGCGGCACGCCGCAGTTCGTCCAGCTCGTTGAGCAGTTCAAAGTCGCGGGCCAGAACGCCGGCCTCCTCGAAGTCGCCGCCCAGCACCCCGCCGCCGAGGCCGGCGTCACCGCCCTCCGCCTCGTCCTCGCCAGCGGCGACCCCGCCGCGCTCGCCGCCGCGCTCTCCGGCAAAGACACCAACTCCGCCGTGAAACTCATCGAGGCCCTCGGCAACACCGCTGCCAAACAACTCCCCGCCCTCCTGCTCCCGCTCGTGCCCGACCTCCAGCGCGACGCGACGCTCCGCAAGCAAGCCGTCCGCGCGCTCGCCCGCACGCAGGACGGCGCGAGCGGCCTCCTGAAACTCGCCCGCGAAGACCAACTCCCCGCCGACCTGAAGTTCACCGCCACCACCGAGCTGAACGCCGTCCGCTGGCCCGAGCTGAAGGCCGAGGCCGCCAAGCTCCTGCCCCCGCCGCCGGGTCAGGGCGACAAGGCGCTTCCCCCCGTCGCCGAGTTGCTCGCGATGAAGGGCGACGCCAGGCGCGGCGCGGAGGTTTTCTCCCGCGAGACCGTGGGCTGCGCGAAGTG
>JAYTIO010000013.1:0-6299 GCA_043731805.1 Pedosphaera sp.
GCTGGGAAGAGGGTAGGTCTTCACTACAAGCACTTTGTCGGCAGGCAAGTGGCGAATCATTGGCAAATCAGCACGGGCCACCCCTGAAAATAGTCGAAAGGAGGGTCGAATCCGCCAAGTAGGGTTAGTGGGCGTGGCACGGCAAACATTCAGGCGCTGCGGGATTCTCGTCAGGAGCGGGGCCGCCACGCACTCACGCGGGCGGTGGTCTTGGCGGCCGTGGGATGGCAGGGGCGCGAATATGGCATTGCCAGCGCCGGGGAAAACCGGCAAACCATCCCGCGCTTTCGCCAACTATGAAATACTTCGCCACTGCTTCCGCCTTACTCGCCCTCGTCGTCTCCGTGTCCGCCGCGCCGCCGGGCAACACGCTCGACGGTATCGAGCGCGGGCCTTACTTCACCGGCACCATCAAGAGCGGTTTCCCCGTCGCCAACAACTACGCCATGAAGGGCGTGGTCGTGTCGGTCGGCGCGAACCGCGACGTGCATGTCTGCTACGACACCGACCTGATGCGCGTCTCGGTGGCGTGGGCGGGCGACTACCTCAAGTTCGGCAAGAGCCAGGTGGAGATTGTCCACCCGCAGCCGCCCGAGGTCGCGGGCAAGCCGATCTTCGGCACGCAGACCGGCCCCGGCTGGGCGATGGACGGCAAGCTCGATGACCTGCGTGAGAACAAGCAGGGCCGCCTCCCGACCGAGTGGGCGAAGTATCGTGGCCTCTATCTCAACCGCTGGAACGTGGTGCTCAAATACACCGTCGGCACCGCTGAAGTGCTGGAGATGCCGGGCTTGGAAAAGGTGGGCGAGGCCAATGTCGTCACGCGCACCATCGAGCTGGACAGCAAGACCTCGCAGACCTTGGTCGTGTGCGACGCGGTGCCGGCGGGCGGCGCGGCGGGCGCGAAGCTCACCTTCGATTTGCCGGTCGCGGGGAATGAGCCCGCGCAGTCGCTCGCCATCGCGGTGCAGGGCGGCAATGGCATCACGCTGGAGAATGCCAACGGCCGGGTGCTCGCGAAGATTCCTGCGGGCAAGCAGTCCTTCCGCATCGCGTTGTGGAAGGGTGCGAAGACTGACCTCGCCCCCGTGGAAGCTGCGTTGAACAGCGCCGCCAAACTCCCCAGCCTCGCTGCGCTTACCAAGGGCGCGCCGGGCCGCTGGACGCAGCCCGTCGTGACGCAAGCCGTGGCCGGCACCACCGACGGCCCTTACGTGGTGGACGACCTCACGCCCCCCGTCCCGAACCCGTGGAACTCGAAGACCTTCTTCGGCGGCTTCGACTTCCTGCCCGATGGCCGCGCGGCGGTCGCGTGCTTCCACGGCGACGTGTGGATTGTCAGCGGCCTCAATGACCCGCAGGGCAAGCTGATCTGGAAGCGCTTTGCCACCGGGCTGTTTCAGCCGCTCGGCCTCAAGGTCGTGGACGGCCAGATTTACGTCACCTGTCGCGACCAACTCACGCGCCTGCATGACCTCAACGGCGATGGCGAGGCGGACTTCTACGAGTGCTTCAACAACGACACCGTCGTCACGCCGAACTACCACGAGTTCTGCCTCGACCTCCATACCGATGCCGCCGGGAATTTCTTCTACGGCAAGGGCGCGCCGTGGCCGCCGACGGTCCAGTCGCCGCACCAAGGCACGATGATTAAAGTCAGCAAGGACGGCTCGAAACTCGAAGTCATCGCCACCGGTTTGCGCGCGCCAAACGGCAGCGGCCTTGGCCCCAACGGCTGGCTCACCGTCAGCGACAACGAGGGTCATTACATGCCCGCCAGCAAGCTCAACCTCATCCGCCCCGGCGGCTTCTACGGGATGCGCCAGAGCGCCCACGGCAAGGCTCCGCCCGATGATCGTATCAACGATTACGACCAGCCCATCTGCTGGCTGCCCAAGTCGCAGGACAACTCCAGCGGCGGCCAGACCTGGGTCACGAGCAAGCAATGGGGGCCGTTCGAGAACCAGCTTCTCTTCACCAGCTACGGCATGGGCACGCTCTTCCACGTGATGACCGAGGAAGTGGACGGTCAGGTGCAGGCGGGCATGACGCCCTTTCCGCTGAAGTTCCCCAGCGGCACGATGCGCGGGCGCTTCAACCCGAAGGACGGCCAGCTCTATCTCACCGGTCTGCGCGGCTGGCAGACGCGCGGCACCCGCGACGGTGCGTTCACCCGTGTCCGCTACACTGGCAAGCCCGTGGACATGCCGCACACGCTGCACGCCACGAAGACCGGCCTGCAAATCACCTTCACCCGGGAGCTGGACACCGCCTCCGCCGCCGATGCCGCGAACTGGGCCATCGAGCGTTGGAACTATCTCTACTCCGCCGGCTATGGCTCCAAGGAATACCTCACTGCGGACTTCAAGACCGCCGGCCACGACAAGCTCGAAGTGACCTCCGTCCGCGTCGGGCCGGACAAGAAAACGGTGTTCCTCGCCATCCCCGACATGAAGCCGGTGATGCAGATGAAGGTGAAGTTCAACCTCAAGGCGGCGGACGGCGCGACCGTGAGCCAGGAAATTTACAGCACGGTCCACAAGCTGGCGGAGAAGTAGCCGGGCCGCGCCGGGCGGCAAGGAGCCGGGCGAAGTGATTAGTAATTAGTCGTTAGTAAATCGTGGGGGGCTGCGTCCACCGACTCCGCACTAATCACTTTCCCCGCCCGGCTTCACCGCCTCGATGCTCGCCGACACCACGTAGTCCCCCGGGTTCTTCCCCGGCAGCCAGCCGTGGATGAACGCCCGGCTCGCGTCCACCGGCTGGATGCGAACACCCACGAAGCCCGCCGCTCCCAGCATCGCTTCCAGCTCCGCCACGGAGGCCGCGCCCGCCACGCAACCGCAGTGCGCCGCCAGGTCGGCCAGGATGTCGGGCGGGAAATCCGCCGTGCGCACCGTGTCCGCGATGGCGAGGCGGCCCCCCGGCTTCAGCACGCGGAAGGCTTCGCGGAACACGCGCGGCTGGTCCGGCGAAAGGTTGATGACGCAGTTGGAGAGAATGACCGCCACGGAGTCCGAGTCCACGGGCAGCGACTCGATTTCGCCCAGCCGAAACTCGACATGGTGGACGCCGGCCTTCGTCGCGTTCGCGCGGGCTTGCAACACCATCGCCAACGTCATGTCCACGCCGATGACCCACCCCGTCGGCCCCACCGCGCGCGCGGCGAGGAAGCAGTCGAAGCCCGCGCCGCTGCCGAGGTCCAGCACCGTCTCGCCGGGCTTCAGCGCGGCGATGGCCTGCGGGTTGCCACAGCCCAGGCCGAGGTCCGCCCCGGCGGGCACGGCGGCAATCTCCTCGGCGGTGTAGCCCAACGTCCGCGCGCTGATGGCGGGCGGGCCACCCCCGCCACAGCAGGTGGAGGCCGCGTCTGGCCCGCAGTTGGCCGTGCGGGCGGCGACGGCGGCGTAGGCCTTGCGGACTTCCGCGCGCACGGCGTGGGCTTCCTGCGGGACAGTGGGGCTCGGGTTCATGGTTGTTACTGGCGCGCAGGAGTGAAGGGGACGCAGGCGGAATGCGCCACCGCAAAAACGGCGCGGCCGCCCCGCCGCCCAAACGCTCTGCGAAGCTCGGGGCGCTGGCCATCGCGCCAGCGTCTGGACTGCGGCGACTTCAGCGCCGCTCTTCCCTGCCCGCGTGAATGCCCTCTCTCACCCACCCGTCGCACGCAGCCATGAAACTGCTCCGCCTCCTGTGCACCCTCACCCTCCTCAGCGGCACCCTCCTCGCCGCCGACCCGCCGAAGGGCGAACGCGTGCTCGTCACCGCCCACAGCTTCCACATCTTCGTCGCGCCCAAGCTCGCCGCGCTGGCTCAGGCGGCGGGCATCGAGGGGCACAAGCTGGTCGCTGCGCAGATGATTGGCGGCTCCAAGGTCATACAGCACTGGAACCTCCCCGACGAAAAGCAGAAGGCCAAGCCCGCCCTGGTCGCCGCCGAGGTGGACGTGATGACGATGTCGCCGCACGTCTATCTGCCGGACGAGGGCATTGACCGCTTCGTCGAGCTGGGCGCGAAACACAACCCTAAGCTGCGCTTCCTCGTTCAGCACTCGTGGATGCCGTGGGACGGCTGGGAAGGCACCGACAAGATCGCCAAGAACGAGGACCGCGACACCCGCTCCCTCGACATCGTCCGGGCTGCCAACCTCAAGTGGCGCACCACCCTCGAAGCTCAAATTGCCGGCCTCAACAAGGGCCTGGGCCGCGAAGCCGTCTGCATCGTCCCCGTCGGCGACGCCGTGCTGAAGCTGCGCGAACTCATCGCCGCTGGGAAAGCCCCCGGCCTCACGAAGCAGACCGACCTCTTCACCGACCAGATCGGCCACGGCAAGGCTCCGATCATCGCGCTTGCCACCTACTGCAACTTCGCGTGCATCTACCGCATCTCCCCCGTGGGCCTGAAGGACAGCGAACCCGCGCTCGATAAGCTCAGTCCCGAACTCAAGTCTTTGCTCCAGCAAATCGCCTGGGACACCGTCAGCAACTATCCGTTGTCAGGCGTGAAGCCCGTGAAGCCGGCCGTTCGATGAACGCTGGCGGGGTCGGCGAAGCCGCCGCGTGCCGCTCCATATCTGTGTTCATCGGTGTTCATCTGTGGCTAGGTTCCCAGCGTGGCCTTACCTGAAGCTCTCTGTCTCCACTGCGGCCTGTGCTGCGATGGCACCCTCTTCCGCGACGTGGAGCTTCAGCCCGGCGACGACGCGGAGAAGCTCCGCGCGCTCGGCTTGCCAATTCCAGTTCCGGGTTCTGGGTTTCGGGTTCTGAGTTTTCGCCAGCCGTGCGCCGCCTTGGGTTCGAACCTCTGCTGTCAGGTTTACGCGGACCGGCCGGCGCGTTGCCGCGAGTTCGAGTGCGCGCTCTTCAAGGCGGTGGCGGCGGGGAAAGCAGAGTTGCCCACCGCGCTGAAGACCATCCGCCAGACGCGCCAGCAGGCGGAGAAAGTCCGTCGGCTCCTGCGTGAGCTGGGCGACGCGGGTGAACGGGTCTCGCTCGCCCGGCGGTTCAAACGGGTGAAGCGGAAGTTCGACGCCGGCGAACTCCCCGCCGGCCTCGATGCCGAGACGGCCTACGACCGCTTCGCCGATCTGAGCCTCGCCGTGCATGAGCTGGACATGCGCTTGCGCACGAAGTTCCACCCCGACCCGACAGACGGGTGAGCCAAATCTCGGAAGCGGATTCGCTGCAAAAGGGCGCAGAGAGCGCAGAGGGAGACTGGGTTGGGCGGCTGCTTCCCGGTGTGACTTCCCTCCGTTCAGCAGGTGAAGCTGCCGCTGACCGGGCACGACCTTGGAGCGACTCTCTCTGTGTGCTCTGCGCCCTTTCGCGGCAATAATTCGGTGCGCCTTCCCAGCGAGCGTGGCATTACCTCACCCACTGCAACTGCCGCCACTGCCCCACCGGCAAGTCTCCCACCTCGAACTCCCCGAACCGGCTCCGATGCAGGCGCAAGACCGTCCAGCCCTGGCTGGCGAACATCCGCTTCACTTGATGATACTTGCCCTCGGTCAATTCCAGCCGGGCTTCGCGCGCGCTGACGAGCTCGAGCTTCGCCGGGAGACAGGGCTTCGGCTCGTCGTCCAGGCGCAGTTCGCCGGAGGCGAAGGTGCTGATGAGCGCGGCGTCGAGGTCGCGGTCCACGGTCACTTCGTAGAGCTTGGTGACGTGGCGCTTGGGCGAAGTCCAGAGGTGGACCAAGTCACCTTGGTCCGTGATGACCAGCGCGCCCGTGGCGTCCTTGTCCAGCCGGCCTACGGTGGTGACGGGCGGGTTGCGCTTGAGCCATCGCGCGGGCAGCAGGTCGAAGACGCGCGGGCCTTCCTTGTCGTCGTGCGAGCAGACGTAACCGGCGGGCTTGTGGAGCAGGACGAGAATTCCCTGCGGCGAATCCACCGGCTCGCCACTGATCAGCACATCCGCCGCGCGGACTTTTTGGGCGAAGGATTTGGCCGGCTGCCCACCCACGAGAATGCGGCCGCCGCGCACCCACAGTCGCGCCTCGCTGCGGCTACAGTAGCCGCAGGCGGAGAGCAACTGGTCGAGGCGGCGGAGTGGTGATGGATTCGGCACGCGCCGAGCCTAGCGTGGGTTCCGAACTATTCCAGCCTACCGTGGGTGCCGAGTGGGTGGCGGGCGCTAACCCGGGCCTAGCACGGGAACGGAGTGCCCGGGGCGGTTTCGAAAGCGGTGCTGAAGCCACCGCAGTCCAGACGCTCCGCGTTGCCCGAGGCCGCGTAGTTGTCGCACCAGCGTCTGGACTGGGTAAATGGGTTGGAAGTTCGAGACTCGTCCATCAATTCA
>JAYTIO010000014.1:0-8141 GCA_043731805.1 Pedosphaera sp.
GCTGACGGCGGGCGTCGCGGCGTTGCTGGCCATCGGCTACTACGGCAGCGCTACCAGCGGGGACGGGCAGGGCTACGAACTGGATGTCATCGCCGCCGCCGTGGTGGGCGGCGCGAGCCTCTCCGGCGGCAAGGGGTCGGCGCTCGGCGCACTGCTGGGCGCGCTCATCATCAAGATGATCGACAATGGCATCGTCATCCTCGGCATCGATCAGAACTACAGCCGCATCATCATCGGCGCGGCGGTGATCCTCGCGGTGGTGCTGGACCAGTTCAACGGCTGGTGGACGCGGCGGCGGATGGCACGGGCGGCGTGAGCGCCAAACGCGCCGGCAGCCCGCGCTCGGGAGTGGGGCATCCTTGAAATTCAGCGGTGGGTCGGTGTCGTTGTTGCACGCGTGCCTAAGGCCCGCCCGCCTCGGCCTGATAACCGCCCGGCCACGCCCGAATTTCATCCAGAACCGGAGCCGCCGGGGCGGCCGCCCCTGATTTTCACCCGTCCATACCCGAAAATCAGCCGCCAGTCCCTGAAAACCATCCGATTGTGAACGAATTGCACGCAAGGTTGCGCCATTTGGCACCCAGACCACTGTTTTTGACCCGTCGAACCCCGAAAATCAGCCGTGGGTGGCTGGTTTTTAGGGAGCCCCCCCTGCGCGCGGGACGGTGGACGGTTGGAACCAGTCAAATTCCAATGGGTTGTGAAAATAATCTGGCAGCAGCGTGGCGCTGCCCCCGGTAGCGCGAGCCATCCCGGCGCGCCGAGGCTTCGCCCGCCGACCCGCGCCTGATCTCCGAACCACTTACCCCCTCGTGACCGCTGCGGACGGGGACCGTCCGCGCGCCGGGGCAACGCGCGGCGTTGCCGGGCGGCGGCGCGGAATGGAAAAAATTGTGTTCATCTGCGGCGGGCTATGGTTTAACTGCCGCTTCTGAGCTGTCCAAAATCATGAAACCGTTGCTCCGCCGATACTGCGTCCTGCTCGCGCTGCTGATCCATTGGGTGCCCGCCGCGCCCGCCCAAGTCGCCCCACAGCGGGTGCAGCAGATCGAAGTCCGCCACGTCGGCCCCGCCGCCGCCAGCGACGAGCTGATCCGCGCCAACATCCGCGTCAAGGTCGGCGATGCGCTGGTGAAGACCAGCGTGGATGACGACGTGCGAAACCTCTACAACACGGGGTATTTCTACAATATCCGCGTGGCCGAGGAGAAGGCCGAGGGCGGGGTGAAGCTCATTTACGTGGTGCAGGGCAAACCCGTGCTCACGGACATCAAGTTCACGGGCAACACGAAGTTTAGCACGACCAAGCTCGCGAAGAAGCTCACCTCGAAGGTCGGCCAGCCGCTGGACGAACGGAAGCTCTTCACCGACGCGCAGGAGCTGCAGAAGATGTATCAGAAGGCCGGCTACCAGAAGAGCACGGTCAAATACCTGCCCCCCAGCATCAACGAGAACGCCGGGCGCGGCACCGTCACCTTCGAGGTCGTCGAGGCTCCGAAGGTCAAGATCGCGACCATTGAGTTCGTGGGCGCGACGGCCTTCCCGCAGAAGGAGCTGGCCAAGCAGCTCAAGACGAAGGAGAAGTGGTTTTTCTCGTGGCTGACCGGCTCGGACAAGTTCAAGGACGACCAGTTCGACGACGACAAGGAGAAGCTCGCCGAGTTCTACCGGAACAAGGGCTACCTGGACTTCGAGATCAAGGACGTGACCTTCGAGTCTCCCCGGCCGGATCGGCTGGTGATCAAGTTCCAGGTCTTCGAGGGCAAGCCCTACAAGGTCGGGGCCGTGGCGGTGAAGGGGAACAACCTCTTCCCCAGCGCGGACCTGGAGAAGGACATCAAGATGACCGCCGGCAAAACCTTCACGCCGGAGGGCCAGCGCAAGGATGTCGAGGCGCTGCGCGATTTCTACGGGACCAAGGGTTTCATTGACGCCCGCGTCAACGCCGTCCGCACGCCCAACACCGAGTCGGGCAACATGGACGTGACCTATCAGGTGGACGAGAAGGACAAGTCCTTCGTCGAGAAGATCGAGATCAAGGGGAACGTGAAGACCAAGGACAAGGTGCTCCGCCGCGAGTTGGCCATCTCGCCCGGCGAGACCTTCGACATGGTGCGGGTGAAGCTCTCCAAAGCGCGCCTCGAGAACCTGAACTACTTCGAGAAGGTGGACGCGCAGCCGGAGCCGACGGACGTGCCCAACCGCAAGAACCTCGTCGTGAGCGTCGAGGAAAAGAACACCGGCAACATGTCCGTGGGCGCGGGCTTCAGCTCGGTGGAGAGCGTCGTGGGCTTCGTCGAGGTGAGCCAGGGCAACTTCGATTTGTTCAACCCGCCGTGGTTCACCGGCGGCGGCCAGAAGATGCGCTTGAAGGCCAGCTACGGCTCCCGCCGGCAGGACTACCTGTTGAGCTTCACCGAGCCGTGGTTCCTCGACCGCAAGCTCGCCCTCGGGGTGGACCTCTACCACCGCAACACCAGCTTCCAAAGCTCGCTCTACGACGAGGTGCAGAGCGGCATGCGCCTCAGCCTGGAGCGCGCGCTGTGGTCGGATTTCGTGCGCGGGAACGTGAGCTACACGATCGAGAACGTGGGCATCAAGAACGTGAACGCCGCGGCGTCGCCCGAGTTGAAAGCGGAGGCGGGCACGCAAATCGTCTCCAAGATCGGCGCGGGCATCACCTACGACACGCGCACGGGCGGGATGGTGCCCAACGGGGGCCACCGGGTTGAGCTGATCACCGAGCTGGCCGGCGGCCCGCTCGGGGGCGAGGCTGATTACTACAAGCTCGAGCTGCGCGGTTCCCAATACCTCCGCGGCTTCTGGGAGGGCCAGACGTGGGAATTCCTCGGGCGCGTCGGTTCCGTGCAGGGCTACAACGGGGACAATGTCACCCTCTTCAACCGCTACTTCCTTGGCGGTCCGCGGTCGCTGCGTGGCTTCAAGTTTGCGCACGTTTCCCCGCGGGACTCGCTCAACGAGCCGTTCGGCGGCAACACCTACTGGCTCGGCTCGGTGGAATACAACATCCCGCTCATTGAACGCCTGCGCTTCGCCCTGTTCTACGATGTGGGCAACGTCTATAGCCAGTCCTTCAGCTTCAACCCGAACCTCGCCCGCGGCGAGAGCCTGTATCAGGACAACGTCGGCTTCGGCTTCCGCATCAACATCCCGAACCTCGGACCGCTGCGGCTCGACTACGGCATCCCGCTCACCTCCGACCGCAACCAGAACAAGAGCGGTCGCTTCAACTTCGACGTGGGCTTCACCCGCGACTTCTAAGCGGCGCCACGAGCTTAGGATTAAGCGCAGGACTACGATTACGAAAGTCGCCTTGCCTCCCATCCGCGTCGCCGGTTCCTGCTCCTAATCTTAATCCTAATTTTAATCCACCCAGTCCCCATGAAACGCTGCTTTGTCATCCTCCTCCTCGCGCTCGCCTTCACCGCTGTCCCGGCCACACAAGCGGCCGCGCCCAACGCCGGGGCCATCGCGGTCGTGGACCTCAAAAAAGTCTTCGACGGCTATTGGAAGACCAAGCAGGCCGACCTCAACCTCAAGGAGAAGGCCGGGGAGCTGGATAAGCGCCGCAAGGACATGCTCACCGATTACCAGAAGGCCGGCGACGACTACAAGAAGCTCGGCGAGAGTGCCAGCGACTCCGCCGTCTCCGTCGAGGAGCGCGACAAACGGAAAAAGTCGGCCGAGGGCAAGTTGCGCGAGCTTCAGGAGATTGAGCAAAGCATCACGCAGTTCGACCGCAGCGCCCGCACCCAGCTCGGCGAGTCGCAGCGCAACATGCGGGACAAGATCGTCGCCGAGATCCGCGAGGTGGTGAACAAGAAGGCGAAGGCGTCCGGTTACGCCGCCGTGCTGGACAGCGCCGCCGAGAGCGCCGTGGGCACGCCCATCGTCCTCTTCAACGCCAGCCTGCCCGACCTCACCGACGAGATTCTCGCCCAGATCAACGCCACCGCCCCGGCCGGCGCGCTGGCTCCCGTGGTGCCCGCGCCCGCGCCGGGCAATCCGAAGTAGGCCGCGGGGCAGCGGTTTCACGGGCCTCAGACGGACCGGGGTTTTTGATTGAGCGGGCGGAGCAGACCCGTTATCTATCCGCGCCGCCCGCATCGTGAACGGGCATACTTGAAACGCATCCAACCATGAAAGAACTCCTCAGCCGCTTCAGCCTCGACAGCATGAAGATCAACAGCCAGTCGATCAGCATCGCGGTGCTGTTGTGGTTCGTCACGGTCGGGTGCACCCTCTGGAGCATCAACGTGCAGCCGTTCAACAAGAAGGAACGGACCTTCTGGACGACGATCGTGGTGCTCATCCCGCTGGCCGGCCTGCTCTGCTATCTCGCGATTGCGTGGCGCAATGCCGCCACAGGGTCGCTCTCCTTCTGGCGCAAGCCCAAGCGCGACCAGAACTAGGCCCGCTTCCGCCCTCTGTCATGCGTCGTGTCACGCGCTGTTGGAAAGCCCTGCTGGGTGGGGTGCTCGCGCTTGCGAGTCCGGGCACGGTGCGCGGGCAGTTCGCCAGCCAGAGCACCGCTGCCGGCGGCGTGACGATCCGGCCGGCCGGCGGTCGCGAGGGGTTGACCACCACGACCCTGAATGAACGGGGTGACGCGGAGCTGGGTGGGGCCGGCACGGTGGAATCCAGCCTCGTGCGGGACGCGCAAGTCACGCAGGAGTCCTTTTTCCGCACGTTCCAAAGCGGCATCATCCGCGCCCCCAAGCTGGGCTATGGCCAGGGTCAACTGACCATTTCCGCGCCGCTGGGCGAGACGACCGGGCTGTCGCTCTTCACCTTCGCCGGCAAGCCGGAAGACGCGGAATTCAAGCTCGGCAACCTCTACCTCGATATTTTTTCCCTCAGCGGCTCGGTGCTGTGGAGCGACAACATCAACCTCACCGAGGTCGGCTCGAAGTCGGGTGAGATCGCCGCGGTCCGGCTGCGCGGGGCGCTGATCTATCAGGTCAACGACGCGATGCGGCTCTCGGCGGCGGGCACGCTGGTGTGGCTGCCGATCAAATCGGAGATCGGCTTCACCGACCCAATCGCGGACTATCAGGCGAGCATCGCGCCGGTGTTTCAGACGCAGTTCCTCTACGAGATCCCGTTCAACAAGGTGGATCTGTCCCTGCTGGAAAACTTCAGCGTGCAGAGCGGCGGGTTCGGCACGGGGCGCGCCTTCGACCTGCTGGACCGGGACGCCAACGCCCTGCAGGACAGCGCGGGCCGCTACGCCTTCCGCGACACCCAGTCACAGGGCCCGACCGACCGCCGCTCCCGTTCCACCCCGTCCTACCACAACGTCCTCGGGGTGAACGCCAGCTCGCTGCTGCCCCCGGTCACGCGCGCGACTGGGGGCTATTCGCACGAGAACGTCTGGCAGCAGCGCGACAGTCTGGGTCGGCAGAGCAGTTCCGACACGTTCGTCGCGGAACTGCGCTCCGAGCGGGAGAACCTACGCTTCAAGCCATTCGTCAACTACAGCGCGCGGCACGGGAACGACCGCTTCGGCTACGACTCGGGGATTCGCGGCGGCTTCGAGGGACCGATCACCCCCTATCTGGATCTCCAGGCCGACACGGGCTATTTCCTCGCCGGCGACGAGGCCGGCGAGGGCTACACTTGGCAGTTGGCCCTGATTCACAAGCCCCGCGAACGCTTCCAGCATCAGCTCAAATACCAGCGCAGCATCACCTATCCCGACCGGGCCCTCGTGACCACCGTGGGCTACGACGCGCGGCTGCGGGCCAGCCCGGACATCCTGCTGGAGGCGATCACGCAGGAGCAGAATATCGAGCCGCTGGACAACCCGAACAACTCCTTCGGCGGCAAGCAGTTCTTGGCCGAGGGCCGGATCAACTACCGCATTCTGGACCGGATCACCGCGAACTTGGGTTACGCTTGGAAGCACAGCGTGGGCCGCGGCGTTGGCCCCATCCGCGTGGACCAGCACACCATCCGCTTCGAGTGGTTCATCCTCCACACGCCCACGTTCGAGTCCTCGTTCCTCTACCAGCACGAATTCCGCGACTCGAACCGCGCGCTGGACAGCTACGTCGAGAACGTCGCCTCGCTCACGCTCACGAGGAGATTCTAGGCGTGGAACAACCAGTTCGTGCAAAATAGCTTTTGCCAACCGGCCCTAGTCTGTGGCATGAAGCGACCCGAATTTAACTTGGATCCACAGAAGCAACGCCTAATCGCACCGTTCAAAGTTCTGAACATGAGCAACCCACTCCTGCGCACGGCCCTCCTCTCGACGCTTCTCCTCGCGGCCAGCGTGCGGCTGCCGGCGGCGGAGGCCCGGGCCACCGAGCAGCAGCTAGCCGCGCTTCGTCAGCAGCAAGCCCAGGCCTTGGCCAAGGGCGACTTTGGCGCCGCAGCTCGCTACGGCCAGGAACTCAAGGCCCTCGAAGCCAGTCTCGACTCCGGGGCCCCTCCGACCTTGACCCCGGCTCCGCTGGTCCCGGCTTCCTCCTCCTCGTTCTTCTCCGCCCCGACCAACGCCCCGGCGGCGGCTCCGGCAGGCAGTTCGTCCGCGTTCAACCTCCCGACTCTTACGGCCGCGCCGGGCGTCTCCTCCTTCACCCCGCCGCCGAGAACAGTTACGGCGCCAGCGCCCGCGCCCGCCTTCGCCGCACCGGCTCCGACACCCGCGTTTTTCGCCGCACCCGCTGCCCCGGTGGTCACTGCACCCCTCGCCGCGCCCCGCTCGCCGACGGGCTTCAGCCCGCTCTCCGTGGCGACCGAGGAGCCGCGTCCGGCGGAACTCCCGCCCGCCGTCCTGGAAATGCGCGCCGCCGAAACCGCGCTTTCCAAGCTCGAGGAATTCCGCATGGCCGAGAGCCAGACAGCCCGCCGCAGCACGCCCCCGCCCGTTGAACCGCTCCGCCCCGGCCTCGTGCCGCCGCCCTCGGCGGTCTTGGCTCCCGCTACCCCGTTCACGTTCGCTCCGACCCCGTCGGTCAACCTCACCGGGGCTCCCGATGAAGCGCGCCGCCGCTTGGACGACCTCACCCGCCGTCGCGCCGAACTTCAGGCCGAGGCAGACCGCCTCGCGAAGGACAACGTGGATTGGGAAGCCCGCTACAATGCCGCCAAGGCCGAACTCGCCCGCCTCGAGACCGAGAACAAGGGCCGGGACCGCCTGCAGACCATTCGCGAAGAGATTGCCCGGCTCGACACCGACGCCACGCGGCTCATGCAGGAACTGGAAGCCACCCGCGCCGACCAAGACCGTCGCGCCCGCGAGTTGATCGGCCGTCCCGACGTGTCCCCCAGCCTAGCCACGCTGCTGGGCCGGGATCGACCGATGGTGCCCGCAGCGGCGGCTTCGACGGAACGCCGAGGCCCGCAGTTCCTCCCGGTCGGCACCTCCCGGCCCGCGCCCGTCACGCCCGGCGACGGCAATATCGTCCGCACTGGACGCGCCAGCGTGGACACCGTCGCCCTCACGCGCGACCTCGACCGGTTGGCCGAGCGGAAGGAACTCATCCTCCGCGAAATGGACGAGGTGCAGCAGAAGTTCCAATACGCGGAACGCGAGCTGAACATGGCCACCCGCACTGGCCAGCAGTCGGACATGGACCGTTGGACGAAGGAACGCGTCGCCCTCGACGCCCGGTTCAAGGCCGTCAACGGTGAGTTCCAGCGGGTGGAGGCCGACATCCAGAGCAAGCTCGCCGCGATGAAGGGTGCGGTCACCAGCGATGACCCTGACATGGTGAACCCCGGCGACAAGTTGCGCCTCATTGTCGCCGAAGACGACGCCTACAACGCCGTTTACCCGGTCAAGCGCGACGGCAGCATCGCCGTCAAAAACGTCGGCAAACTGGCGGTGGGCGGCAAACAAATCGGCGAAGTCGAAGCCATGATCAAGGCGGCGCTGGAGGAGAGTCAGTTGACCAAAGCCACCGTCACCCTCGAGTTCGAGGGCAAGGTCATCAAAGAAGGCCCCGCTACTGGCGGCCCCTCCACCTTTGACCAACCCATCATCATCTACATCGCGGGCGAGTTCATCACCCCCGGCCCGCTGAAGATTCCCGAGGGCGTCTCCCCCACCCTCATCACCACGATCATCCGTTCCGGCGGCATCACCCCCTCCGGCGATCTCACGCGCACGA
>JAYTIO010000015.1:0-4233 GCA_043731805.1 Pedosphaera sp.
CTTCGCAATGCTGCTGAAGCCCGGCGCGAGCAAGACCGCCTCCATCACGCCCGGCCAGCCGGCGAAGAGCGAACTCTTCCGCCTCCTCATCACCCCCGACGCCGATGACCGCATGCCGCAGAAGGGCGACCCCTTGCCCAAGCCGCAAATCGCGCTCATCGAGCAGTGGATTCAGCAGGGCGCGAAGTTCGACGGCCCCGACGCGCAGGCCCACCTCGCCGCCCTCATCCCGCGCGTCCCGCATCCGAATCCCCCCGCCACCTATGCCCAGCCCGTCCCCATCGCCGCCCTGGCGTTCAGCCCGGACGGCCAGCAGCTCGCCGCCAGCGGCTACCACGAAGTCACGCTTTGGGAACCCGCCACCGGCAAACTCCTCGGGCGCGTGAAGAATCTCCCCCAGCGCATCCAAGCCCTCGCGTGGCATCCCTCCGGGCAATGGCTCGCCGTCGGCGGCGGCTCGCCCGGCCAGTCCGGCGAAGTCACCCTCGTGGACCTGACGAAAGGCGCGGTCACCAAAGTCCTCGCCACCACCATTGACACCGTGATGGCCCTGGCCTTCGACAAGGACGGCACGCGCCTCGCCGCCGGTGGCGCGGACAACGCCATCCGCCTCTTCTCCGTGCCCGACGGCAAGGAACTCCGCCTCCTCCAGCAACACGCCGATTGGGTCCTCGGCCTCGCCTTCAGCCCCGACGGCCAGCACCTCGCCAGCGCCAGCCGCGACCGCACTGCCCGCGTCTTCCGCCTCGACACCGGCGAACTCGAAACCAGCTACCTGGGCCACGAAGCCCCCGTCTCCGGCGTCGCCTTCACCGAGGACGGCAAGACCCTCTATTCCTGCGGGCGCGACAAGGACGTTCACTACTGGCCCGCGAAAGACGCGAAGAAGCCCGGCAAACTCTCCGGCGCGGAAGGCGAGCTGTTCCGCGTGCTCGTGGTTGGCGACCAGGTCTTCAGTTGCGGCGCGGACACGCAGGTTCGCCAGCACAGCCTCGGCGACCGTTCCCTCGTCCGCGCGCTCACTGGCCACAGCGACCGCATCTACGCCCTCGCCGCCCACGCGCCCGGCAAATGGCTGGCCAGCGGCGCGCACAACGGCGAAGTCCGCGTCTGGAACTGGGCGGATGGAAAAACCGTGTCGAGCTTCCTCGCCGCGCCGAAGTAAGCGGGGCGGCCGTGAACGCGCCCGCGTCTTGGACTGCGGCAGCCCTCTGCCGCTTTTGAATGGCGGTGCGCGAACGGACGCCACAGAGCAAGACCCCACCCATCCGTGTTCATCCCGTGGCTGAACTGCCCCCCCTCGCCCCCTTGGGGGAGAGGGCCGGGGTGAGGCGGCTTCCCCTCCGTGTCATCCGCCGTCCCTCCCGGTTGAGGACTAGCTCTTTTTGACCACTCCGGGGAGCAAACCAGTTGTCCGGTGGGCTGGAAAATAGCCTCAGAAATAGCTAACCGACGTCCGTTTGCCTCCGTTGAGGCTTCGGGGAAGGCAAACGGCTGGCAGTTTGGCTCCGCCGACCCTTCGGGAACGCCGGACGGACGACCGTTTGACCTCCCGAGCCTTCAGGGACGCTGAACGGCTGGCCGTTTGGGTCCGCCGAGCCTTCGGGGAAGGCAAACCGACGCCCGTTTGGGTCTTCCGAAGGGTCGGGAACCCTGAACCGACGACATTTTGCACCTCAGAACCGCAGTCAACTCCCTTTCTATCAGTGGATTACATCCGAAAACGACCTACCCATCTGAAAGTGCTAGCGCAGGCGACCTGCCTGCCCCGGATGGCACCCCGCCGGACGCCGCGAACCTTACGCGGCGGCGAAAGTCACCTTCAGCCCCAGCGCGGTCAGCACGGAGTCGAGACTCGACAAACGCGGGTTGCCTTGGCGGGAAATCAGGCGATACAAACTCTCCCGGTTCAGCTTGCTCAACTCCGCCGCGCGCGCCACGCCGCCCTGCGCCTCGACGACATCCCGCAGGCCGACCAGAAAAACCTCCGGCCCTTCCTCGTAGCAGGCGGTGAGATATTCCGCCGCCTGCTCGGGGTCAGCGAGTTTCTTGCCCAGAATCTTTTTGTAACTCACGGTTTTCATAAGTCGCTCATTTTGAATTCCTGCCAAAACTGCTTCGCCAGACGGATGTCGCGGGCCTGCGTCCGCTTGTCCCCGCCGCAGAGCAACACCACCAGCGTCCGGCCCTGCTGCCCAAAATAAACCCGGTAGCCCGGCCCGTAATCCACCCGCAACTCGGACACGCCCTCGCCCACCGCCTTGCAATCACCCGGATTCCCCTGCCGCAGCCGCGCCAGCCGCGCCAGCACCCGGGCCACGGCCCGCTTGTCCTTCAAATCGTCCAGCCACTCCTCGAACAGCACCCCGCCATCCTTGGCCCGGAACACGATGATTTCTTTCGGCGTGGCCAGCACAGGGCCACTGTAGCTTTTTAGCTACACGGTGGCAAGGAGTGAGAACGCCAGGACATGGGCAATTGCCGAAGCAACGGGGAAGGCCAACCGACGCCCGTTTGGGTCTTCCGAAGCGTCGGGAACCCTGAACCGACGACTTTTTGCCCCTTCAAACCGCAGTCAACTCACTGACTATCATTGGATTCCATCGAAAACTGGCCTGCCCACCAGTCAGCCCGCCAAAAGGACCATGACGCATACCAATTCCCGATGGGATTCGGCGGAATGGCTGGGGAGTCGCGCCGCCCGCTGACTCCCTCTCCCTTCCTCGGATGAGGGGAGAGGGTTGGGGTGAGGGGTTACGCGCGTCGGAGTTGGTAGCCCCACCCCTCATCCGGCCTGCGGCCACCTTCTCCCCTCCTCCGAGGAAGGGCGAAGGCGCGCGACGCGGCCTTCGTTTGGCATTCCACCGATTGGCATTGGGAACTGGTATCCCAACATCATGGGCCGCCGCCACGCTCCAAAGCCCGCGCATTGCACCCATAAACCCCGTAGCCGACGACGTCAGGAGGCGGAGCGGTCCGCGCGCAGTTGCCTCCGCCTCCTTACCTCGCCACTTTCACCACGCAGGCTTTGCCCTTCTCGGCTTCGGCGTCGTCGTCCTTGGCACTGGCCCTTGAGAAGTGCGAATGCAGAAGTGCGAATTACGAAGTTCAGTCAGTTCGACATTCGCCTCGTCGCCTCCACCCGCTTCTCGAAATGCGCCACCAGATCGGCGGCCACGAGCGCGATGCGTTTCGGTTCGCCCACCAGCGCCTCCAGCGCGGCCCACTTCGTCTTGAGCTTCTCCTTCTTCGTCAGCTCCTCGCCTTCGGTGATTTCCTCAAACTCCGCGTCCAGCTTCGGCAGTTCGGCGGCGTTCAGGCTCAGCTTGGAAATGCGGCTCTCGTAATAGATCGGCACCGTGGCTTTGTCGGTGACGGCGCGCTGGATGTCGTAGATGGAAATGTAATCGCCAAAGACCGCCCGCGTGTTCGCGTCCGTCTTCTCGATGGGCGTGCCGGTGAACCCGATGAACGACGCTTTCGGTTACTTCTGATTTGCATCTTGTACCGCCTCTTGTACCGTTGCTAGATGATTGGCCAATTTTTCACGCCTGAGATCGTCGCCGAGTGCATGTTTCGCCTGGCCGGAGTGCGAGCCGGAGACCGGGTGATTGATCCGAGTTGTGGTGACGGTTCATTCCTGAGAACGGCACCCAGAGGACTTGAACTGCATGGCTGCGAGATCGATCCCCATTATGCAGCGTTGGTAAACAGAATGGTGCCTGGAAAACGATTTATCGAAGGCGATGCACTTTCCACCTTGGTAAAAGATTGGGGTAGTTACGACTTGGCGATTGGAAATCCACCGTTTAGTGCTCAAGCAAGTCTCGAAAAGCGACCGGACTTGCTGCTTGGATATGATCTGGGAGCGGGCCGCAAATCACAATGTCTCGAAGTTTTGTTCCTGGAACTATTTTGGAAGCTGGTGAAACCGAATGGCAGAATAGCGATCATTCTCCCCGACGGACCGTTGAGCAACAAACCTTTACAATATGTGCGTGACTGGCTGCTCTGCCGGGCGCATGTCGAGGTGATCATAAGTCTACCCCGCGGGATATTTAACGGCACGACGGCAAAAACAAACCTGCTGGTAGCGCGACGGAACCCAGTTTCGGCTCAGCCTTATCGCGATCCCACAGCTCTTCTGCAATGCGACGATGTAAGCGAGTTGAAGCCGCTGCGACTTGCGGACTGGCAGCGCGTGGAACATCGCTGGAAGCAAGTGGTCCTGGC
>JAYTIO010000016.1:0-5761 GCA_043731805.1 Pedosphaera sp.
TCCACCGTCTTCAGGCGCGTGAGCGGGTCGAGGAACACCCGTGTCCCGACGGCGGTCGGCGTGCCCACCGCCGCAGCGGCGAGGCACACGGCGCAGGACTTTTTTAGGAACTCACGGCGTGCTGCGCCGGGAGCTGGTTCGGCTTGCATGGGGCTTATGGACTAGGAACTTCCAACCGAATTCAAGGGCAAGCTAAGAAAAACCAACGCCAGGAACGAACCCAGATTCGGAGGGCCACGCGGCCCGGGGGGCGCATGCCGCGCACTGCCCCGGCGGGCGGATGGTCCCCGTCCGCCGCAGCCAGAAGCGGAGGGAACTTCCGGTGGCGCTCTGGGCACCCTGCCGCCGCGCCCCAGGACGGCACGCCGCCGGCCAGCGCGCCTCGGCGTCCGCCCAAGTGAACCGGTGAACAATTTGGTGGTTTATCCGCCGCGCTTCCTGTTCAACTACCCGGCGCTTCACGGGCGAACAACCGAGCAGTCCGGTGTTTCCCTGAAGACTGCGCCCGATGCGCCGTCCGAAGCGGGTCTTTGGCGATGATTGAGCTAGCAACAGAAACCACAACTGCCACCAGCGCGGCGACGCGGCGGGGCCGGGCGGACGTGCCCCCGGACGCGGATGACTGCGGTGCCAGCCCCTCGCCGGCGCAGGTGTTGGCCGGCCTCGGCGACGCGGGTTTCCGGCGCGACCACGGCCTGCGCTACGCCTACGTCGCGGGGGCGATGGCCAATGGCATCGCGTCGGTGGAACTGGTCGAGGCGATGGCGCGCGGCGGGATGCTCGGCTTCTTCGGCGCGGCGGGTTTGTCCTTGGAACGAGTCGAGGGCGCGCTGAAGCGGCTCCAGACCGAAATTCCCGGCCTGCCCTTCGGCGTGAATCTCATCCACAGCCCGAACGAGCCGGACCACGAGACGGCGGTCACAAATCTCTTCCTCCAGCGCGGGCTGCGGCTCATCGAGGCCTCGGCTTATCTGCGGCTCACGTTGCCCGTCGTGCGATTCCGCGTCGCGGGCATCCATCGCGATGCCGCCGGTCACATCGTCACGCCCAACCGCATCATCGCGAAGGTCTCGCGTGTCGAGGTCGCCACGCAGTTCTTCTCCCCGCCGCCCGCCGAGTTCCTCAATGAACTCGTCCGCACCGGCGAGCTCACCGCCGAGCAAGCCGCGCTCGCCGCGCAAATTCCCGTCGCGCAGGACGTGACCGCCGAGGCCGATTCCGCCGGGCACACGGACAACCGCCCGCTCGTCACGCTGCTGCCCACGCTGCTCGCGTTGCGCGACCGGCTCGCAGCGAAGTTTGCTTACTCCCAGCCCCTGCGCGTCGGTGCGGCGGGCGGACTCTCCACGCCCTCCGGACTCGCGGCAGCCTTCGCGATGGGCGCGGCCTACGTCGTCACCGGCTCCGTGAACCAAGCCTGCGTCGAGTCCGGCTCCTGCGACGCCGTGCGCAAGATGCTCGCGCAAGCCGAACAGGCCGACACCGCGATGGCCCCCGCCGCCGACATGTTTGAGATGGGCGTGAAACTCCAGGTGCTCAAGCGCGGCACGATGTTCCCGATGCGCGCCGCCAAGCTCTGGGAACTCTACCGCGCGCACCCGAGCCTCGACGCCATTCCCGAGGCCGACCGCGCGCAGTTGGAGAAGCAATTCTTCCGCGCCACGCTCGACGAAGCTTGGCGCAGCACGCGGGACTTCTGGCTCAAGCGCGACCCGAAGCAAGTCGAGCGCGCCGAGCGCGATGCGAAGCACAAGATGGCCCTCGTCTTCCGCAGCTACCTCGGCCTCAGCTCGCGCTGGGCGAACGCCGGCGAGCCCTCGCGCGTCATGGACTACCAAGTCTGGTGCGGCCCCGCGATGGGCGCGTTCAACGAGTGGACGCGCGACACCTTCCTCGCGCAGCCGGAGAACCGCCGCGCCGAAACCGTCGCGCTGAACTTGCTCTACGGCGCGGCCACGCACCTGCGCGCCGTCGCGCTGCGCTTGCAGGGAATTCCCCTGCTGCCCGGCGAGGCGGACTGTGTTCCCATCGAGCCGCACCGCCTGCACGAGTTGTTGAACGCAAAGCCAGTTTGAACGTGATGACCAAGCCCGCCCCCCTCGCCATCGTTGGCATCAGTTGCATCTTCCCGAAGGCGGACGACCTCCGTGCTTACTGGGCCAACATCAAGAACGGCGTGGACGCCATCACGCCCATCCCCGCCACGCACTGGAAGGCCGCCGACTTCTTCAACGCCGACCCCAAGGCCCCCGACCTCACCTACGCCCGGCGTGGCGGCTTCCTCCCGACGGTGAATTTCAACCCGCTTGAACACGGCATCGCGCCGAAGGACATCGAGGCCACGGACACGACGCAGCTCTTCGGCATGGTCGCGGCGAAGCAGGCGCTCGCCGACGCTGGCTATGCGGAGAAGCCCTTCAACCGTGAGCGCACCAGCGTCATCCTCGGCGTCACCGGCGCGCTGGAACTCGTCATCCCCCTCGGCGCGCGACTCGGCCATCCCATCTGGCGGCGCGCGCTCAAGGAAGCCGGCATCGAAGGCGAAGTCGCCGAGGACGTCGTGCAACGCATCTCCGACGGCTACGTGCCGTGGCAGGAAAATTCCTTCCCCGGCCTGCTCGGCAACGTCGCCGCAGGCCGCATCGCCGCGCGCCTCGACCTCGGCGGGACCAACTGCGTGGTGGACGCCGCGTGCGCCAGCTCGATGGCCGCGCTGCACCTCGCCGCGCTGGAGCTGGAGACCGGCCGCGCGGACATGGTCATCACCGGCGGCGTGGACACGTTCAACGACATCTTCATGTATATGTGCTTCAGCAAAACCCCGGCGCTCTCGCCGACGGGAGATGCGAAGCCCTTCGACAAGAACTGCGACGGCACCATCCTGGGCGAAGGCCTCGGCATGCTCGTCCTCAAGCGCCTCGCCGATGCCGAGCGCGCCGGCGACAAGATTTACTGCGTCATCAAAGGCATCGGCTCCTCCAGCGACGGCCGTGGCGGCGCGATTTACGAACCGCGCTCCGAAGGCCAGCAGGACGCGCTCACCCGCGCCTACGCGGCGGCGGATGCTTCGCCAACGACCATTGACCTCATCGAAGCCCACGGCACCGGCACGAAGGTCGGCGACGCCACCGAGCTGCGGTCGCTCACCGAAGTATTCCGCGCCGCGAAGCCCGACGGCACTTGGGCCGCGCTCGGCTCCGTGAAATCGCAAATCGGCCACACGAAAGCCGCTGCCGGCATCGCCGGTCTCATCAAGGCCGCGCTCGCGCTCGAACACAAAGTCCTCCCGCCCACCATCAAGGTCACGCAACCCCTCGACGAAGCCGCGCCCGGTTCGCCGTTCTACGTCAACACGACGAAACGCCCGTGGCTTCCGCGCCCCGCGCATCCACGCCGAGCCGGTGTCAGCGCCTTCGGTTTCGGTGGCACGAACTTCCACTGTGTCCTCGAAGAGCACGGCGCGACCCGCACCGAAGTCGGCTGGGATGGCGACGTGGAAATCCTCGCCTTCGCCGCCGACACGCGCGCCGAACTCCGCGCCCAACTCGCCGCGCTCCCCGCTGAACTCCCGTGGCCCGACCTCCGCCGCCGCGCCCACGCCTCGCGCCAGGCATTCCGCAGCGAAGCGAAGTTCCGCCTGCTCATTCCGCTGTTGAAAGACGCGGCCTTCGCCGCCACGCGCGACGCAGCCCTCTCGACTCTCGACAACGAAACAGCCAAGCCAAGTTGGTCCCTCCCCAACGGCACCGCCTTCGGCTCCGCCCCCGCGCGCGGCAAACTCGCCGCGCTCTTCCCCGGCCAAGGCTCGCAGTATCCCGGCATGTTCCGCGACCTCGCCTGCCAGTTCCCCGAACTGCTCGCCGCGCTCACCGAAGCCGACGCCGTCTTCGCCCGCGAGAACGCCAACGCCACGCAGCGCCTCAGCGACTTCATCTACCCGCACCCCGCCTTCAACGACGAAACCCGCCGCACGCAGGAAGCGGCCTTGAAAGCCACGGAGCTTGCCCAACCCGCGCTCGGCGCCGTGAGCCTCGGCGCGCTCGGCGTCGTCCGCCACTTCGGCGTCACGCCCGCCGCCGCCGCCGGCCACAGCTATGGCGAGTTGCCCGCGCTCCACACCGCCGGCCGCCTCGACCCCGCCGCCCTCCACCAACTCAGCAACGTCCGTGGCCGCCTCATGGCCGCCCGCGCCGATGCCCCCGACCGGGGCGGCATGCTCGCCGTCATCGCGCCCGAAGCCACCGTCACCGAAGTCCTCGTCGCCACCGGTGCCAAGCTCGTCATCGCCAACCGCAACTCGCCCGGCCAGTTCGTGCTCGCCGGCCCGCGCGAAGACATTGCGAAGGTCGCCGCTGAACTGGACCGACGCTCCGTCCGCAGCCGCGTGCTGCAAGTCTCCGCCGCCTTCCACAGCCCGCTCGTCGCCGACGCCCGCGAGCCCTTCGCCGCCGCTCTGAAAAACATCGAGTTCACTGCTGGCCAACTCCCGGTTTACGCCAACGCGACCGCCGCGTCCTATCCGTCCGATGCGTCCCAATCCCGCGACCTCCTCGCGCGCCAGATAATCAGCCCGGTCAACTTCACCGCCCAAATCGAGGCCATGCACGCCGACGGCGTGACGACCTTCCTCGAACTCGGCCCCGGCCGCGTCCTCAGCGACCTCGTGCAAGCCATTCTGCCCGGCCGCGACGTGGAGACGATCGCCCTCGACGCCTCGCGCGGCACGCGCAACGGCACCCTCGACCTCGCCGCAGCCCTCGCCCGCCTCGCCGCCCTCGGCCACACCGTGGACCTCACCCGCTGGGAAACCGCCCCGGCCCCAGTCGCCACCAACGCCAAGCCCGCCTTCACAGTCCCTCTCTCCGGCGCGAACCACCGCAACCCGCGCCCCTCGCGCCCGCCCCGCGCTGGTGCGGCAATCGTCCCGACTGCCGCCCGTCCCGCCACCGTCCCGGTTGCCGCTCACTTCGCCGCCCCGACTTTGAACACCCCGATCCGCCCCGAACTCAGCGCCGCCCTGCAAACCGCGCAGCAAGGCATGATGGCCTTGCAAAAACTTCAGGAGCAAACCGCCCAACTCCACCAGCAATTCCTCGCCGGCCAGGAAGCCGCGCGTCGCACCTTAGAAGGTCTCCTCGGCCAACGCCGCGAACTCCTCGGCCTCGCCCCCGCCCCCACCGGAGTGCGGACGCCTGCGTCCGCAGCCATGTCCCTCGTCTCCATCGCCCCCTCCTTGGAGCGCGGCATTCCAAGCCGCAGCCTCGCAGCCACGCCCGTAACGCAACCTGCTTTCACCGCACCGTCACCGAAGCCCACCGCAACCCCCTCCCTTGCCGTCGCCACCGCCGTCCTCGCCGTCGTCTCCGAAAAGACCGGCTACCCCACCGAGATGCTCACCCTCGACATGGGCCTCGACAGCGACCTCGGCATCGACTCCATCAAGCGCGTCGAAATCATGGCCGCCCTCCGGAGCCGCCTCCCCGACGCGCCGGAAGTAAAACCCGAACACCTCGGCTCCCTGCAAACGTTGCAGGAAGTCGTCACCTTCCTGTCGGTTGGAGAGCGGACGCCCACGTCCGCAGCCGCGACGGAACTCCCGCCGCAATCGAGCTCACCCGGACGTGGGCGTCCGGGGTCCGAGGAAGCCGCCCGAGCCCTTCTGCTCGTCGTCTCCGAGAAAACCGGTTACCCCGTCGAGATGCTCAACCTCGAAATGGGCCTCGACTCCGACCTCGGCGTGGACTCCATCAAGCGCGTCGAA
>JAYTIO010000017.1:0-3625 GCA_043731805.1 Pedosphaera sp.
GCCTGCCACTTTCTCGCCCGTTCGCTGCGAAGCGGACACTCATCCAGAGTGACTGAGGGACTGGCCCGATGACGTCACGGCAACCGATTGCGGCGCGTCCCGCAGTGACCAGGTGCTAATTCCAGCTCCGACCGCGAGGCCGGGGGAAAGATGAGAAGTGCGTCAGCCTGTCCGGCCCCTTCTCATCCAGATGAGACGGGGCTTTTGTTTGCCCCGAAGCTGGCTGTAGCGGTGGTCTGAGACCGCCGACGGCTGGGGGGGACGCGAAACCGGCGGTCACAGACCGCCGCTACAGAACGAACAGCTATGGACAAGCACGAAGGTTTTATGACGGCGCTCAAGTGCCGCGAGTGCGGTCGCGAATATCCCCTGAGCGCCACGCACGTCTGCGAGTTCGACTTCGGCCCCCTCGAAGTCGCCTATGACTACGACCGCATCAAGCTGTCCCTCACCCGCGCCGCCATCGAGTCGCGCCCGCACACTATGTGGCGCTACCGCGAACTGCTGCCCATCGCGGGCGAGCCGACGGTCGGTTGCCAGGTCGGCTACACGCCGCTCGTGAAGGCGGATCGGCTGGCGAAATGCCTCGGCATCCGCGAACTGTGGATTAAGAACGACGCGGTGAACTACCCGACACTTTCCTTCAAAGACCGCGTCGTGAGCGTCGCCCTCAGCCGATCGAAGGAACTCGGCTTCACGACCGTCGCCTGCGCCTCCACCGGAAACCTCGCCAACTCCGTCGCCGCGAACGCCGCCGCCGCCGGCCTCAAGTCCTACGTCTTCATCCCGTCCGACCTCGAACTCGGCAAGGTCGTCAACTCGCTCGTCTACGGCGCGAACGTCATCACCATCAAAGGCCACTACGACGAGGTGAACCGCCTGTGCGCGGAGATTGCCGGCAAGTTCGGCTGGGCCTTTGTGAACGTGAACATGCGGCCCTACTACGCCGAGGGCAGCAAGAGCATGGGCTTCGAGATTTGCGAGCAGCTCGGCTGGCGCACGCCGCAGCACACCGTCGTGCCGATGGCCAGCGGCTCGTTGCTCACGAAGATTCACAAGAGCTACCAGGAGTTCGCCAAGCTCGGCCTCGTGTCCGAGAGCGACTGGCAAATCCACGGCGCGCAGGCCACTGGCTGCAACCCCATCAGCGCCGCCGAGAAGGCAGGCATGGACTTCTTCAAGCCGGTGAAGCCCAACACCATCGCCAAGAGCCTCGCCATCGGCACGCCCGCCGACGGCTTCTACGCGCTCAAGGTGATGAAGGAAACCGGCGGCCACGCCGACGACGTGACCGACGATGAGATTCGCGACGGCATCCGTATGCTGGCCGAGTGCGAAGGCATCTTCGCCGAGACCGCCGGCGGTGTGACCGTGGGCGTGGCGAAGAAGCTCATCGCCTCCGGCAAGATTCCCGCGAACGATTCCGCCGTCCTCTGCATCACCGGCAACGGCCTCAAGACGCTCGAAGCGATGGTCGGCCACGTGGGCCAGACCCGCGAGATTCGCCCGAGCCTACGCGAGTTCGAGGCGATGATGAAGGACGAGGAAAAGGTCTGCGTCCCGGCATGAAGCCCGTTCAACGCAACGCCGCAACGCCGCAAAGGCGCAAAGAGATTTCGCCTTTCTGTTTTACTTTGCGGCTTTGCGCCTTGGCGTCTTTGCGTTAAACAACATCCAACCTATGCCTATCAACGTCCGCATCCCCACCCCGCTCCGCCAGCTCACTGGCGGCGAGGAAGTCGTCATCGTCACCGCCGCCAGCGTTGGCGCGGCCATCGCCGAATTGCAGGGCAAGTTCCCCGGCATCAAGGACCGACTACTCGACGACAAGGGCGAAGTCCGCCGCTTCGTGAACGTGTATGTGAACGAGGAGGACATCCGCTTCCTCCAGAGCCAAGCCACGCCCCTCAAGGACGGCGACGAAATCAGCATCATCCCGGCGATTGCGGGGGGCTAAACTGAAGGAGCTACGAATGCCTGCCACGAAGAAGAAACCCGACGCCAAGTCCGAGCCGAAGCTCCCGCCTGACCCGCGCCAGTCCAGGTCGCGGCTGTGGCTCACCCTCCCCTCGCCGCTCATCACGCGCCCGGTGATTTGGGAGCTGGGGCAGAAGTTCAAGGTCGTCTTCAACCTGCGGCAGGTCAGCGTGGGCAAGGACATCGGCATCGTCTGCCTCGAACTCGACGGCGCGCGCTCGGAGATCAAGAACGCCATCGCCTGGATGGAGAGCCTCGGCATCGAGGTGGAGCCGGTGGAAATCGGCGTGCTCGAAAGCTGAACCCGTAGCCGCCGAGGTGAGGAGGCGGAAGGCCGAATCTCACGAATCCGCCTCCTCACCTCGGCGACAACCTTCCCGTGAGCCACAAGTCCCCCAAGATCGCCGCCCTCATCGCCGTCCTTCAGGGCCGCGACCTCCCGGCGCACTACCTCGGTTACTTCGCGTGCTTCAATCGCGGCCAGTTCTACGAAGCCCACGACGTGTTGGAGGAACTCTGGCTCGCCGACCGCCACGGTCCCGACGGCAACTTTTACAAAGGTCTCATCCAACTCGCTGGCGCGTTCGTTCACCTCCAGAAGGACTGTCCGAAATACCCGCGCCGCCGCCCTGCCGCCGCGCTGTTCAAGCTCGCCCAGGCCAACTTCCGCCACTACCCCACGCGTCACGAGCGGCTGGATTTGATCGTGATTCGTGCGCTCATCACCGACTGGCTCGGACGTTTGGAGGCAGGTGGCTTCGCGCAGAACCCGCTCACGCCGCTCACCGCACCACATCTGGCGCTGGCCGGAGCCACGGACGAATACGGGCGAGGAACATTATAAGGAGCGCAGGAGGGCAGGAGCAACGGTTCACCAAGGTGGGGCAATCCCTCCTCCTGGGCGCAACCTGGCACCCGCACGGTCGCCGCAGCGTGGGCAGCCCTGCCCGCGCGAACCTCAATGTGGCGGAGCTTGGCAAGTAAACGCACGTGCGACAGAATGCTCCTTCTCGGCCATACCATATGATGAAACAACTTCTCACACTCACGGCACTTTTGCTGACTGGTTTTGCCGTGTCACACGCCGCTGATGAAGCACCCATCGTCGGTGCGAGCCCTTCCATGTGCCCGCGCCGGAAGAGGTCGTGTTCGAGGAGAAGTGGGACAAGGGCGAGCACTTCCGTAGCGGCTGCGTGTGGCAAGTGGGCACGGGCCGCGTCTTCTACTGCCGCCCCGGCCACGAGACCTATCCCGTGTTCAAGCAAGCCGAACCACTTGCGCGTAGTGGAAAATGCGGTGCGCTGGCTGGCGTTGAAGACATCCACTCCGTGAAACGAGCCTTCAATTTGCTCAATATGAAAAACTCACTCCTACTCCTCACCGCTCTGCTGCTCGCTCCGCTGGTCGCGCTGCGGGCCGCCGAGCCGTTGCTCGAAAAGACCGACGTCTTTCCCGCAGGCTTGAACGGCATCGCGCGCTATCGCATCCCCGGCATCGTCGTGACGCCGAAAGGCACCGTGCTTGCGTATGCCGAGGCGCGGAAGAATAGCAGCGCCGACTGGGGCGAGATCGAGATTCATCTGCGGCGCTCCACCGATGGCGGGAAAACATGGGAGCCGAGCAGACAAATCGCGCACTTCGGCGCTCG
>JAYTIO010000018.1:0-1657 GCA_043731805.1 Pedosphaera sp.
GTGGGGAGGAAGCCGCTGCTCCAGTAGAAGTCGTAGAAGATTTGCCCGCAGCTCGTGTCCTTGCTGATGGAGGTCATCACGACGTAGCCGGGCAGCTCCTGCGTCTCGAGGCCGAGGCCGTAACTCATCCACGCGCCGAGGCTGGGGCGGCCGGGCATCTCCGAGCCGGTGAGGAGGAAGTTGATGCCGGGCGCGTGGTTCACGGCCTCGGTGTGCATGGACTTGATGAAGCACAGCTTGTCCGCGATGGCGGCGGTGAACGGCATGAAGCGGCTGACCCACGCGCCGCTCTGCCCGTGCTGCGCGAACGGCTCGACGGGCTCGAGCATCAGCTTGCCGCTGGGCGCACCGGTCATGGTGCTGAAGCGCTTGCCCGCGATGTATTCCTCGGGGACGGGCTTGCCGTGCAGTTCGTGGAGCTTGGGCTTGTAGTCCCAAAGGTCCACGTGCGTCGGTGCGCCGTTCTGGAAGAGGTAGATGATGCGCTTGGCTTTGGCGGCGTAGTGCGGGAGGCCGGGCAGGCCGGTGGAATTGCGAATGGGGAATTGCGAATTGCGAATGTCTGCGCCGGACGCGTCTTGTTTCAGGAGCGAGGCGAGGGCCGCTACGCCCAGGCCCGTCGCGCCGCGCCCGAAGAGCTGGCGGCGGGTGAGGAGGGCTTGGTGTTCGAGGAAGGGGTTCATGCGCCAATTGTCACGACCCGCCCAGCTTCACCAGCGCCTTGTCGCTGCGGATGAAGACCGCGCCGCCGGCGATGCTCGGCGTGCCGATGATGGTGTCTTTCAAATCGAGCGTGCTGACCACCGCTCCCTCGGGTGCGCTCGGGTCCACGACTTGCACGAGGCCCTTTTCGTTGACGAGGTAAAGGTGCTTGCCGAAGCCGACGGGCGTGGCGCTGTGCGGCCCGGTGGTGCGGAGCTGCCAGAGGCGCTTGCCGTCCTTGATGTCCGCAGCGCTCAGGATGCCGGCAGAGTTCAGCGTGAACAGCTTGTCACCCAACACGGCCGGGCTGGCGGTGGCGGGCGAGAGCTGGTTGTTGTGCCAGACCGTTTCTGGATGCACGCCCGCTGCGCCGGGCTTCATCGCGGCCATGCCTTTCGAGGGCACATACAAGACGCCGCCGGCGAACACGCTCGACGACATCGTCGAAGCGCCGTCGGTGAAATACCACGCCTCCTGCCCCGTGCGCGCGTCCACGACGCTCAGACCGGGACCGGATTGCAACACAACGAGCGGCTGGCCGGACTTCGCGTCGGGCACGACCACGGGCGTCGCCCAGCAGGCCAGTTTGGGCCGGTCGCGCTTCCAGCGGTTCGCGCCCGTCGCCACATCAATGCCCGCGCTGAACGACTCGCTGTCATTCTCCACCGGCACCACGAGCGTGTCGCCCACGACGATGGGCGACGCGGCCATGCCGAGGCTGTTGCTCGCGTTCGGATAATCGCGCGTCAGCCCGCGCAGCCAGAGCAAGTTGCCGTCGAGGTCGAGGCAGAGCAGGTCGTTCGAGGAGAAGAGGCAGAACAACCGCTGGCCATCACTGCACGGCGAGTTGGCCGCCACGCACGTCTTCGGAAATGTCATCGTGCGGCCCGTGGCCCAGAACTGGCGCTCCCAGACCTTGCTCCCGTCCTTCACGCGGAAGCACAGAACGTGCAGC
>JAYTIO010000019.1:0-14863 GCA_043731805.1 Pedosphaera sp.
GGATGCAGGAGCTGAAGCTCAGTTGAGCGCGCGTCGTGAAGAAGGACCGTCCCAAGATTCCCTACGTTAACCTCGCGCGGCAGCACGCGCCGCTGAAGCGGGAACTGCTCGCGGCGGTGGAACAGGTGCTCGACCAAGGCGCGTTCATCCTCGGCCCGCAGGTGGGCGAGTTTGAGTGCGAGTTCTCCAAGCTCGTGCAAGTCCCCTTCGCCGTCGGCGTGAACTCGGCAACGGACGCGATGATTCTCGGCCTCCGCGCGCTGGGCATCGGTCCCGGCGACGAGGTCATCACGGCGGTGAACTCCTTCGTCTCCAGCGCGAGCTGCGTTGCGCTCGTCGGCGCGAAGCCGGTGCTTGCGGACGTCGGCCCCGACTACAACCTGGACCCCGCCGCCGCTGCCGCCGCCATCACGCCCCGCACCCGCGCCATCATACCCGTCCACCTCACGGGCCGGCCGGCGGACATGGACGGCATCATGGCCCTCGCGCGGAAGCACAAACTGTTCGTCATCGAGGACGCCGCGCAAGCGGTCGCTGCTGCGTATCGCGGCCAGCCCGTCGGCTCCTTTGGCGACGTGAACGCCTTTAGCCTCCACCCGCTCAAGACGCTCAACGCCTGTGGTGACGGCGGCGTCGCCACGACCCGCAGCGCCGAGCTGGCCGGGAGGATTCAGCTCCTCCGCAACCTCGGCCTCAAGACGCGAGAGAACTGCCTCGAGTGGAGCAGCAACTCGCGCCTCGACACGCTGCAAGCCGCGATGCTGCTGGTGAAGCTCCGCCACCTCGAAGCGTGGACCCAGCAGCGCCGCGCCAACGCCCGCTTCTACCGCGGGCGGCTGGCTGGCGTCCCCGGCGTGCAGTTGCCCGACGACCCGCCGCACCTGCGCAGCGTCTATCACACCTTCGTCGTGCAAGTGGACCGCCGTGAAGAGCTCCGCGACTTCCTCCTCGCCCGTGGAGTCGGCACGCAGGTGCATTACCCCAACCCGATTCACCTCCAGGACTGCGCGAAGGAACTCGGCTACCAGCTCGGCGACTTCCCCGTCGCCGAGGCGCAGGCCAAGCGCATCCTCAGCCTGCCCGTGTATCCCGAGCTGACCGAAGCTGAACTGGAAACCGTGGCGACCGGCGTCCGCGAATTCTTCGGCGCATGAGAAGGAATTCAAAATGACACGACGCACGAATCTCTGGCTGCTGACAATGGTTGTGATAGTGGCAGCCGGTTGCGCAACGCTCACGGGTTACAATTTCGACGTGGAGGTCAAGAACGGCAGTGCGGAGCCGATGACAAAGGTCACTGTCAGGTCGGCGAAAGGGTTTTGGGACCAACCTGGATATTTGAGTCCTGGGGCACGCAAATCCATAGCGGGGCCTTTCAGACAGCCGTATGAAGATTTGTGGACGGTGAGTTGGAAGACAGCGAAAGGGGAGCAGTTGGAAAAGACACTTGATTTGACTAAGGCGTTTCCAAAACCGTTCCACGGTCGCCTGATTTTCAGCATTGATGCCAAGAACAGTGTGAGCCACTCGACAGCGGACATCTTCAGCAAGTGAGTGCGTTCTTGAATCCGTGTGCATCCGTGCCCATCTGTGGCTAAATCTCCCCGCATGAAAGTCCCGTTCTCCTATCTCGACCGCCAGTTCGCCAACCTCGAAGACTACCTCGCCGACCTCCGCGCGTTCGTCCCGACCGGCGACTTCACGCTGGGCGAGCCGCTGGAACAGTTCGAGGCCAGCTTCGCCAAGCTCATGGAAGCTCCGCACGCCATCGGCGTCGGCACGGGCACGGACGCCATCGCGCTGTCGCTGAAAGTCCTCGGCGTCGGGCCCGGCGACGAAGTCATCACCACGCCGAACACTTTCGTCGCCACCGTCGGCGCCATCGTGCAGACCGGCGCGCGGCCCGTCTTCGTGGATAGCACGGACGGCTACGTGATTGACGTGACCAAGATTGAAGCCGCGTTGACCCCGCGCACCAAGGCCATCGTCCCCGTCCACTACACCGGCAACGTCGCCGACATGCCGGCCATCATGGCGCTTGCGAAGCCGCGCGGCCTGCACGTCGTCGAGGACGCCTGCCAGTCCATCATGGGCGCGATTGACGGCCAGCTCGTCGGCTCGTGGGGCGCGACGGCGGCGTTCAGCCTCCACCCGCTGAAGAACCTCAACGTCTGGTCCGACGGTGGCGTCATCGTCACCCACGACGACGCGCTGGCGACCAAGCTGCGCAAGTATCGCAACCACGGCCTGCGCAACCGCGACGAGGTCGAATTCTACGGCGTCAACTGCCGGCTCGACACCGTGCAAGCCGTCATCGGCAACCGCCTCATCCCCACGACTCCGGAAATCACCCGCAAGCGCATCGCCAACGCCGCGCGCTACGACGCCGCGTTCGCCGACCTCGGCGAGTTCATCAAGATTCCCGTTCGCCGCCCCGGCGTCCGCCACGTCTATCACCTCTACTCGCTCCACGTGCAGCGCCGCGACGAACTCCTCACCTTCCTCCTAAAGAACGGTGTCCAGGCGAAGATTCATTATCCCATCCCGATGCACCTCCAACCCGCGTCCGTCTACCTCGGCTACAAGGTCGGCGACTTCCCCGACGCGGAGCACCACAGCCGCGTTTGCATCACGCTCCCGGGTCACTCGTATCTCACCGAGGGCGAAGTGAGCTACACCATCGAGCAGGTGCGGAAGTTTTACAGGGGTTGAACCATGCGCCTCGGCCTCGACTTCGACGGCACGGTGGTGGTGTATGACGAGGTCTTCCACCGCCACGCCGTCGAGCGCTTCGGGGTGCCGAGCGCGCTGCCGGCGAACAAGACCGCCGTGCGCGACTGGCTGCGGAGTCGGTCGGATGGCGAGGCGAAGTGGATTCAACTCCAACGCTTGGTCTATGGCCTCAAGATGGCCGAGGCGAAGCTGGCTCCCGGCCTCGCCGAGTTTCTTCGCGCCGTCCGCACCGCGCCAATCCCCGTCTGCATTATCAGCCACAAGACTGAGTTCTCCGTTGCCGATCCGTGCGTGAACCTGCGGGCCGCCGCGCTGGCTTGGCTGGAGCAAAATGGGTTCTTCGCCGACGATGGTTTCGGGCTGCGGCGCGAGGACGTGTTCTTCGAGTCCACGCGGGCGGCGAAGCTCCAGCGCATCGCCACGGAGGGCTGCACCGTGTTTGTGGATGACTTGGAGGAGGTGCTGACGGAGCGGGGGTTTCCCAAGGGCGTCGAGCAGTGGCATTACCGGCCCGAGCAGGCCCAGCACCGGCAAGGTGAAATCCGGAGTTTCTCCGACTGGGCGCAATTCTTGCCGCATCTCTGCCCGAACGAACACATCTTCGCGGCCGTGGCTGCGGCGCTGGGAGAAAGGCCTGACGTGGTGACCCGCCTCGCGGGCGGGGCGAACAACGTCGTCGCCCTTGTCGACGTGGGCGGGAAGCCGCTGCTGGCCAAGCTCTATTTCACCCACGCCCGCGACCCTCGCGACCGGCTGGGCACGGAGTTCGGCGTGCTGGAATTCCTCTGGCGAAATGGCGTGCGCTGCGTGCCGGAGCCGCTGCGGATGAGCCGCGATCAGAACCTCGGGCTCTACGAGTTCGTCGCGGGCGAGCGTGTCGCGCCGGGCCAGGTGACGCGGGCGGACGTGGAGCAACTCGTCGAGCTGCTCGCGGCGATGTGGCGGCTGCGGTCGCAGCCGGGAGCGGAGAAACTGCCGCCGGCCTCAGAGGCAGCGTTCACTCTGCATGGCTACTGGACGAACGTAGAGCGGCGGTTGAACCGAGTTCGCGCGGCGATGACGGAAGGGCCGAACACGCGGCAGAGCGTTCCAAGTGGGGTGCGGGAGTTCGTAGAGCGCGAGTTGGTGCCAGTAGCCGAGGCTGTCCGTGAGTTTCTTTTAACAAAGGCTCCTGAACTCGGCGCTGGGTTGGATTCTGAACTGCCGTTGACGCAGCGCACGTTGAGTCCCGCCGACCACGGGTTTCACAACGTCCTCCGGCGCGCGGATGGGAGGCTGACGTTTCTCGACTTCGAGTATGCCGGCTGGGACGACCCGGCACAGACGCTAGCCAACGCGCTGTTGCTGCCGGAGGTGCCGTTGCCCGTTGAGCAGCGCGTCGTCTTCCTGGGCGAGATGGTGGCGCGGCTGGACGGCGCAGAGGGCGTGGCCACGCGGTTGCGGCTCGTGTATCCGATGCTCGCGCTCAAGTGGAGCCTCATCATGCTGAACGAGTTTCTGCCTGTGGGCGGGGAGCGGCGGGCGTTCGCGGGAGCGAATGAGGAGGCACGGCGGGCAGGGCAGTTGGAGAAGTCGAGAAGGCAGCTTGAAGTCGTGCGGGAGTCGTTGGGACCGGATTGCTTTCTCACGCGAGTCGGCTGACGAGGCCGCGCGCAGCGCGGGCCTACCACGTTCACTTCGCTGCGATGGCCTCGCGCACGGGCGTCTGGAGCTTCGCGTGCTTGCGCTGGAAGACTTGCGCAAGGTCGTCGAGGTAGGAATAGACCACGGGGGTGACGAGGAGCGTGAGGAGGAGGCAGAGGGTTTGACCACCGATGACCACGACGGCCACGGCGCGGCGTTCCTCCGCGCCGGGGCCGGTGCCAAGCGCGAGCGGAATCATGCCGGCGACGAGCGTGAGCGTGGTCATCAGGATGGGGCGGAGGCGGTCGCGGTTGCCGTCCATAATGGCTTGCAGGCGCTCCAGACCGTGGCGGCGCAGGGTGTTCATGTGGTCAATCTGGAGGATGGCGTTTTTCTTCACGACGCCGAAGAGCACGAGCAGGCCGAGGGCAGAGTAGAGGTTCAGCGTGTTGTTCGTGACCCACAGCGAGAAGAGCGCGAAGGGCAGCGAGAGCGGGAGCGAGAGCAGGATCGTGAAGGGATGGACGAGGCTCTCGTATTGGGAGGCGAGGATCATATACATGAAGATGACGGAGAGGAGGAACGCCCAGAGGAATTCCTTGAACGTGCGCTCCAGCTCGCGGCCGCGGCCAGAGAGCTTGGTGGAGTAGGTCGCAGGGAGGTTCATTTCTTTGAACGCGGTCTCCAATGCCTCGAGGCGGTCCTTCAGCGCGTAGCCCGTCGGCACGAAGTGACCGTCCTCCTCGCGCAAGGTCTGGATCGAGGCCCGGATGCTCACGGTGCGCTGGCGGTCGAGGCGGTCAATGCGCGACGCGGTCTGGCCCTCGACAATGTCCACGACGTTGTCGAGCCGCACGAGGCCGCCGCCGCGGCGCGGGACGTAGAGCCGGGCGATGTCCTCCTTCTCGTTGCGCGACTCGAGCGCGAGCCGCAGTTGCACGTCGTAGTCGTCGCCCATGCTCACGTCGCGGAAGCGGGACACGCGTTCGTCGCCGCCGACCATGATGCGCAGGGCGATGGCGATGTCCTCGACGGAGACGCCCAGTGCGGCGGCGCGCTCGCGGTTCACGACGACGCGATACTCGGGCTTGTCGAGCTTGAGGGTGGTGTCAGCGTCGACGATGCCCAGTTCGGTCGAGCGGGCGCGGAGTTCCTCGGCATAGCGAGAGAGAGATTCGAGGTCAGGGCCGAGGATGGAGAAATCAATCTCGTAGTTGGGCCCGCCGAGGCTGATGGAGCCGTTGGATGGCCGCACCGAGACGCGCACGCCGGGGATCTTGCGCAGCCGCGAGCGCACGTCTTGCAACGCATCGCGCTGGGAGTAATTGCCCTTGAAGGCGTCCATCGGATGCATGGAGATCAGGCGCGACCACATGAAGACGCGCTCCTTGTGCGGCGCGAGGCGGACGAAGAAGCGCGCGTAGTTCGCACCGCCGATGCGGCTAGACCCGATGCCACATTGGACGAGGCGGATTTGCGACATCTCGCGCAACTCCCGCTCGGCCATCAACGCGACCTCGTCCATCTGCGTAAGGCTGGTGCCCTCCTTGGCCGTGAGACCAATCTCAAACTCGCCTTCGTCGGTATTGCCGGGCGTGAACTCTTGGCGCAGCGACTGGTAGAGCGGCACGGACGAGGCCATCACCGCCAGCGCGAGCACGAGCACGGCGAACCGCTGTCGCATGCAGAAACCCAGCACGGTCATGTAGAGGCGCTCTATCCAGCCGTAAAGACCACCGCGCGACTTCGGGCCTCCGTGCGTGGTCTGGCCGACTTCGCCGAGGTCGAAGAGCCGCGCGCTCATCAGCGGCGTGAGCGTGAAGGACACGAGCAGGCTGACCATTACCGCCACGCCCGCCGTGATGCCGAACTGGTAGAGGAAGCGCCCCGCGATGCTGGACATGAACGACACCGGCACGAAAATGACAACGAGGCTCAAGGTCGTGGCGAGCACGGCGGTGCCAATTTCCTTCGTGGCTTCGCGGGCCGCATCGAAGGGATGCATCTTCTTCTCCTCGATGAAGCGGAAGATGTTTTCGACCACCACGATCGCGTCATCAATCACGATGCCGACCATGAGCACGAGCGCGAGCATCGTGACGCTGTTGAGCGTGAAGTGCAGCGCCCACATCACGCCGAAGGTGGAGATGACCGAGCAAGGAATTGCCACGGCGGCAATGAACGTCGCGCGCCAGCTTCGCATGAAGACGAAGACCACGAGGCTGGCGAGAATGCTGCCCAGCACGAGGTGGACGTTGATCTCGTGCAGCGCCTCGTAGATGTAACGCGACTGGTCCTCGATGATTTCGAACTGCACGTCCGCCGGGAGCTGCGCCTGGATGCCGGGGAGCTTCTTCTTCACGGACTCGATGACTTCGACGGTGTTGGCGTCAGCCTGGCGTTTCACTTCCAGCGAGACGGACGGGCGGCCGTTGAGCCGGGAGATGGTGCGTTGTTCCTTCGTGCCGTCCTCCGCCCAGCCGATGTCGCGGATGCGCACGGGCGAGCCGTTGACGGTGGTGATGACAAGGTCGTTGAACTGCCGTGCCTCGGTGAGGCGGCCCACGGTGCGCAGCGTGTGCTCACGGACGTTGGAGATGACGTTGCCGCCGGGGACGTTCGCGTTCTGGCGCGCGATGGCGTCGCGGACTTGCGTGACGGGGATCTGATAGGCCGCGAGCCGATCGGGGTCCACCCAGATGCTGATGGCGCGCTGAAGGCCGCCGCGAATCTCGACCTCGCCCACGCCGAGAGCGCGCTCGAGCTGGACCTTCACGATCTTGTCCGCCAGCTCGGTCAATTCGCGGTGCGAGCGGTCGCCGGAGAGCGAGACGGTGATGACGCCGTTGCGCTCGGTGTCGAACTTCATGACTTGCGGCGGGTCGGCGTCGCGGGGCAGTTCGTTGCCCATGATCGTGACACGGTTGCGCACGTCTTCGAGCGCCTCGTTGACCTTGCGGCTGAGGTCGAACTGGATGATGACGAACGAACTGCCCACGCCCGAAATCGAGCGCAGTTCGGTGAGGCCCTCGACGGTGTTGACCTGCTCCTCGAGCGGCTGCGAGATGAGCGACTCCACCTCCACGGGCGACGCGCCGGGCAGCCGCGTGCCGACGTAAATCTGCGGAATGTCCACCGGCGGCGAGCGGTCCACGCCGAGCTTGAGGTAGCCCACGATGCCCACGACCACCAGCGCCAGCACGATCATCGTGCCGAAGACCGGGCGGCGGATGGAGATTTCGGCGAGCTTTTGCACGGCAGAGTCAGTGATGGGGAAATAGCGCCAGAGGGCTGGCGCAGTCCAAGACGCTGGCGCGACCAACGGGCCGCCACTCATGCGCGCCAGCGTTTTGGACCGCGCCAGCCCTGGGGCGCTGTTCCAGGCGGGCCCAAGGTTCCAGCCACGAAACCTCAATCAGGCGCTGGGTGCTCACGAAGATTTCTTCCCCGCCGGCGGCGTGCCGGCAGCTTCCACCGTCACCGGCTGTCCATTCTGCAAACTGCCCGGCCCCAGCACCACGACATCCCCGGCTTTCACCCCGCTCATCACTTCGATGAACTCCCCGGTTCTTCGCCCGGTGACAATGTTCTTCTCCACCGCCTTGCCCTCCTTGACGAGGAAAATTTTCTCCATACCGGCGAAGGTGATGAGGGCGTCCTTGTGCACGGATGTCGTTGATTCCCGCTCGGCCAGCACGATGTCCGCGCGGGCGAAGGTGCCGGGCCGCAACGCGCCCGCACCGTTGGGTATGTCGGCCTCGACAATGAGCATCCGGCTCATCTCCGTAATGGCCGGGCTGATCCGCGCGATGAGGCCGGAATACTTGTTCGTGTCGCCCTCGATAAAGAGACGCACGGTCTGGTTGGTGCGCACGCCGCTGGTGTTGCGTTCCGGCACTTCGACGCGCAGGCGCAGCGGGTCCACCTTCACGAGCGTGACGATGGGCGCGGCGGTGTTCAGAAACTCGCCGGGGCTGGCCTTGCGCTCCTGCACAATGCCGTCGAAGGGCGCGACGATCTTCGTGTCCGCGAGTTGCTGGCGGGCGATCTCCACCTCCACGCGCCGTTGCTGGAGCACGCCCTGCCGCTGGCGAATGTCTTCGAGCGCCTCCAGGTGGCGGTTGACGGCGATCTCGTAACTCGCCTCGACAACTTCCAAGTCCGCCTGCGAGCTGATGCCGCGCTTGGCCAACTCGCGGGTGCGGTCGCGCTGCTTTTGGGATTCGAGCAACGACGCGTTGGCCTGGCGCACCGTGCTGGTTTCCTCCGCCTTCACCGTGTCATCGGTGCCGACCAGCAGCAGGCCAAGCCGGGCGCGGGCCTGCGCGAGGAGCGCCTCGGCGGACCGGAGCTTGAGCTCGTAATCCACCGACTCGATTTGCGCGACCAACTCGCCTTTCTTGACGCGCGTGCCGATGTCCACGGGGAGGCTCTGCAATCGCCCGGTGACCTTCACGCTCAAGGTGACGTGGTCAATCGCCGCGAGCGCCCCGATCACGGACACGACGCGTTCCATCGGGCGCGACTCCGCCGGGGCCGCCTGCACGGCGCGCGAGGGCAAGGTGGGGGCGGCCTGGCCGTCCTTCTTGCCGCCCTTGGGCGCGTCGGGCGGGTTGCAGCCGACGAGCAGGAGGAGTGCGAGCCCGGCACTCGTAGCGCAGGCTGCCTTGCCCGCGCGTCCAGACCAGTGGGGGCACGTGCGCGTGGGCAGAGCTGCCCGCGCTGTGGCAAGCATCGAAAGGTTGGCTGGCGTGGTCACGAGTGGGCGGACGATAGCGCTCTGTGCGAGCGCGGGGCAACGGGTTTTGCCGGGCTAGCCTTCGGCCCAGTCACGCGCGGGAACGATGCCGCCGAAGCCGCGGCGAGCGGCTGCGGACGTGGGCGTCCGCGCGCCAGGCTCACGGCTGGGCTTGCGCCGACTTGGCAGGCGCGGGGATGAACTCGACTTCGGCTTGGGTGACGTGCCGGTTCTTCGGGTCGAGCGAGGTGGCCTGGAGCGTAAGCGGAGCGTTGAACGGGCCGGCCCCCGGCGCGATATGCACTTCGAGCACGCCGCGTTCGCTGGTGGCCGGCACGGTCACGGGCGCGGCGCGGACACCGGTGAGGTGCGCGGGCAAATGCAGTTCCACCCGCACGGCATCGGTGGCGAGGGCGCGCTCGCGGCGGAGGCGGAAGGGGACTTTCACCACACCGGACGTGACGACGAACGTGCTCTGGTCCGGGGCGAGGTCCAGCAAGCCGCCACTGGCGACGGCGATGACCTGGTCGTTCTGGTCGTTCGCGCTGAAGCTGATGATGTGTTCGGAACCGTCGTGGTCGCGGACCTTGCCGTAGAGCATGAGCTGCGAGCGGCTGGTGCGGCCCAGGTCGAGGATGGGCGAGAGGTTCACCGTGTATTCGAAGCGCTCGGCCTCCGGCGGCAGGAGCAACTCGGGAGCGGTCACACCTTGGAGATGGCGGCCCTGACGGTCGGCCAGGCGCACGGTGATGGGGCCGAGGAAACCGCCGCGCTCCAACTGATAAGGTCGCGCGAGCACGGAGCCGCGCGGGGCCAGCGCAATGAGGTAGTCGCTCACGGTCCGAAACGGCGTGGGCAACGTGACCGCAAGTAGCGCGCTCGCCACCGCCGCCTCGCCGCGCGGCGCGGGCAGCGTGGCGGTGCGGGTGACGTTGGTGCCGTTCACGGCGGCGACGCCGCGGATGGTCAGGCGGCTGGCGGTGATTTTCGCCTCTGGCTCGGCGGCGAACTGAAGGTCGGTGGTGGTCTTGCCCGCTGCGATTTTGTTGCCGCTGACGGTGACGCCTGGCGGCAAACCCTCAACGGTGAGTTCGAGGTCGCCTTTGAAACCGCCGGTGGCGAGGACGTTGACCTTAAGCTTGCCGGGCTGCGGTTTACCGCGCGCGGGCTTGCCGGACTTGGGGTTGGGCGTGCCATCGGCGGACTCGCGGATGACGTTCAGCGCGTCCACGGCCAACGTGAGCTGGAAGTCCGGCGCGACAGCGGCGGGCGCGACTCGAAGGCGGTAGGCGTAGGCGGGACCACCACGAGAGGCAAAGCGGTCGGAGACGTGGAGTTGAAAGTCGCCGTCGGTGGGGGCTTTGAAATTCAGCGCGAGGTCAGCGGCTTCGCCGGGTGCGGCCTCGGCGCGGGCGATGGCCTTGCCCTCCGCATCGGTGATGGCGAGCACGGGGGTGAGCGGGCTGTCGAGGCGCGCGGCGGCGAGGCTGAGTTCGAGCGCGTCGCCTTTCTTGGCGGTGAAGTGCCAGGTGTTGGTGGCGCCGGGGGCGGGCAGGCGGCCATTCAAGAGCGCCGGCGCGGCGAAGTCCGCGCGGCCCGGGGCGGGGAACTGCTGCTCGGGCAGGTCGCCCAGCTCCAGCAAGACGTCCGGCGCGTTCGGAAACGGCAGCGGCACCCACGCGGCGCGCTCACCGACCACGGGGAGTTTCAGGCGAACGGTCGGCGCGGGCAGGTTCGCCCCGGCCAACTCGAACGCGACGGTTTCTCCCCGCTGGCCGCCGAGCGGGAAGACGCGCGTGACGACGGGGGCGTCGGTGATGGTGAGCCGATAGACGTAGTGCTGGAGGCCGCCGAAGCTCACGTCGTGAATGCGCACCGAGTAGGTGCCGGCGCGGGGCGCGGTGAACTGAAGCTGCGGGTCGCGCTGGCCGGCGACGGCTTCAGCGAGCGGCGCACCGGCGGGGTCGAGCACTTCGAGGCGGGCTTGCAGCGGAGAGCCGAAACTCTGCGCGGCTGCGGCCAGGGTGAAGGTCTGCCCGGCGCGCGCGGGGAAGGTCCACACGTCAACATCTTCGCGCGGGAAGATGCGGCCGTTGATAGTCACGGGCGGCGTGACGGCGACGGGGAGGGGTGCGCCGTCTTGCTCGGCCTCGATGATTTCCGGGAGGTCGCCGTCGAGGAATTTCAGCGCGGGCGTTGCGCCTTGCGAAGTCCACACGCGCCAGTGGCGGGCACCGAGCGGCGCGTCGGCAGCAATGCGGAAGGTGGCGGCGTGGTCGCGCGGGTAATCCTCGCTGCGCTGGGAGCCGGGCTGCGGAAGGAGGGGGCCTTCAAACCAAACCGTGTTCGTCTCGCGGATGCGGGCCGGGGCGGTGACTCCTGGTCCGAGCAGCTCGAAGCCGGCATCGCCGTGGAAGTAACAGCCGCCCACCCGCACCGGAACGCTCGTGCCGCGCTGGCCGCCAGCGGGGAAGATGTAGGAGGCGAAGGGCTCGACGGCGGCGGCGGGGAGGGAGCCGAGTGCGAGGAGCAAGACCGCGAGGAAGAACGCCAAGCGCCCGGAGCGCGGCTGTCCCAGCCGCAGCAGGCAACCCAGTCCCACTGCATTTCGATGGGAAGCGTGCGGTGGTAATCCGATGCGTTCCCCCTCACCCCGGCCCTCTCCCGCCGGGAGAGGGAGAAAGTCAGCCCGCGCTCGAAGTGGTCGCGCGCTGGCCCTACGAAGGCGGACGAGGTGGCTCCCTCTCCCGGCGGGAGAGGGCCGGGGTGAGGGGAAAGCGGTGCGACGACCGGCGCTGGACGGATGCACTTCGGGAATCGAGATGTCTCGGAGCGAAGGGACGTTGCTGTGGCTGGGACAGCCGCGCGCCGGCTCCTGAGTGAAAGCAACGCGGCTCATTCGCGGCGGCTCAGAGCAGCTCCGTCATCACGCGGCCGTTGTTGGCGAGCATGATGGGGCGGCCCTCGGCGGTGTGCATCTCGCTCATCGGGTCGAGGCCAAGGAGGTGGTAGAGTGTCGCGGCCATGTCCTCTGGGCCGCACGGCGTGTGGGCCGGTTCCGCCGCCCACTTGTCGCTCGCGCCCAGGACGCGACCGCCTTGGATGCCACCGCCGCCGATGAGCAGGGTGAAGCACTTGCCCCAGTGGTCGCGCCCGGCGTTCTTGTTGATTTTGGGAGTCCGGCCAAATTCGCCGCTCACGATGACCAGCGTCTTCTCCAGCATCCCGCGCTGCGCGAGGTCGCGGAAGAGCGAGGACATGGCGGCGTCGAGCTTCGGCAGGAGGACATCGCGGAGTGTGGCGAAGTTGCCGTCGTGCGTGTCCCAGTTCTCGTGGTCCACGGTCACGCAACGCACGCCGGCCTCGACCATCCGCCGGGCCATCAGACACGACTGGCCGAGCGTGTTGCGGCCGTAGTCATCGCGCAGCCGGTCCGGCTCCGCGCCGAGGTCGAAGGCGCGCTTGGCATCCGGAGAAGTCATCAGGTCGAAGGCGCGTTGGCTGAACACGCTGACGTTGCGCGGGCCGGCGTTGGCGGCGGCTTCCACGGACTTTTGGTAGCGGTCCACTTGCGTGAGCAACTCGCGACGGGCATCCAGCCGCGCGCTGGGAATCATCAAGGGCGGCACGAGGTCGGGCACGGTGAAGCCCGGGGTGCTGGGGTCCGCCTCGATGACGAAGGGCACTGCCGCCGCGCCGAGATACGCGGAGCTGCCGCTAGGGTGCATCTTCGGCAAGGCGACGTAGGGCGGCACCGCGCCGCGCGGGCCGAGCTTCTGCGCGAGCACGGAACCGAAGGCGGGATGGTGGTTGTTCGGCTTGAGGCCGCCGTTGAAGCCTGCGCCGGGGAAATAACCCGTGAGCATGTAGTGGTCGGCGGGGCCGTGGTCCGACGAGCGATGCGTGAAGGACCGGACCTGAGAGAAGTGCTGCATTCCCTGCGCGACCTTGGGCAGGTGCTCGCAGACGTGGACGCCGGGGATGTTCGTCGGGATGCCCTTGAAGTCGCCGCGAATCTCACTGGGCGCGTCGGGCTTGAGATCGAAGGTATCCATCGTGCTCAAGCCCCCGCGCAGGAAGACGTAGATAAGCGACTTGTCGGTGCTGGACTGGGCCAGCGGCTGCCCCGCCGCGCGCGCCTTGCCTGCGAGCAAGTCCGCCAGACCGAAGTTCAAACCGAACGCGCCCGCCGCACCCAAGCGGAGGAAAGAGCGGCGAGCGAAACCGTCGCAGAAGGGAGTGGGTCGAGTGGACATGAGCGAGAGAACTGACGGCGCGAGGGAGGCCCCATTCAGCACCGTTCAGTGGTTGAAGATGAACTCCAGCGAGTTCAACAAGCTCCACGCCAAGTCCTCCGTGGCGGCGCGGCGGTTGGGGGAACTTTGCAGATGCTTGGCGGCGGCGGCGCGCTCGGCCTCGGTTGGCAAACGGCTGAAGCAGGCGAGGTAAAGCTCCTCCACCAGCGCCCGGTCATCGCGTTGCGCGGCGCTCAGGACCGCGACCGTGCCGGTCTCATGCGTGAGCTTGGCCTGGATGCCGGGCGCGTTGAGCAGGTGCAGCACCTGCGCGACCGTGGCGTCCGTGCTGCGCTCGCACTCGCACGCCGTCGCGCGCACGGGGCGGCCAAAGAGTTTGAGGAAGTAGTGCTGCGTCTGGCTGTCCCAAAGCTGGATGGCGCGCGCGCCAGCGGGGACGCCTTCGAACTTCTCCGGCACGCCCGTGACCTGGCTCACGGCGTCGAGCAGCACCTCGGCGGGCAGGCGCTTGAAGAGGGCGCGGGAGTAATTCTGCTCGTCCTGCGCGTTGGTGTCGTTCGGCGTCGCTGAGAGCTGGTAGGTGCGCGAGGCGGTGAGCGTGCGGATGAACTGCTTGAGGTCGAAGCGCGACTCGACGACCGCTGCCGCCAGCGCGTCGAGCAGCGCGGGGTTGCCCGCCGGGTTCGTCGCGCGCACATCGTCCACCGGCTCGATGACGCCGCGGCCGAAGAAGTGCGAAGCGAGGCGGTTGGCGAGGTTGCGCGCGAACCACGGGTTCTCCGGCGCGGTGAACCACTCGGCCAGCGCTCGACGGCGGTCGCCGGTGTCCTTCGCCGGTTCGGCATCCAGCGCGTGGGGAGGGACGTTTTCGCCGGTGCGCGGGTGCTTGGTCGCGGGATTTCCCTCAGCCAGCAACGTCTCGCCGAGCGCGCCCTTGCGGATGCTCACCTGCGCGAACAGACCCGACATGCCGTAGTAATCCGTCTGGCTCCAGCGGTCGAAGGGATGGTGATGACATTCCGCGCACGCGAGACGGATGCCGAGGAAGACTTGGGAAACCGCGTTGGCCATGTCGCCGGGGCGCGTGACGACCTTGTAGAAATGCCCCGCGGGCGCGTCATCCAGCGGCCCCTCGGCGGTGAGCAGCGCGCGGGCGAATTGGTCGAGCGGACGGTTCGCGGCGAACTGGTCGCGAATCCAGCGGTAGTAAGCGTAGGCGTCGCGCTGGCCGAGCTTCTGCCGGTCCACGCGCAGCAGGTCGGCCCACTTGAGCGCCCAGAAGTCGGCAAACTCGGGCCGCTTCAGCAGCGTGTCCACGAGCTGTGCGCGCTTGTCCGACGACTCATCCGCGAGGAAGCGCCGCGCCTCCGCCGCCGTAGGCAACGTGCCGATGATGTCGAGGTGCGCGCGCCGTAGGAAGGTCGCGTCGTCGCAGACGCCGCTCGGACGCAAGTTCAGTTTCTTCAAGTGCGCGTTGACGTGGCGGTCGATGAAGTTGAACTCCGCGAAACCC
>JAYTIO010000020.1:0-2695 GCA_043731805.1 Pedosphaera sp.
CTTGAGCGCGGGTGACTGGGCGGAGACGAGGATCAGTTTGCCCTGGCTCGACTTCAAGGCGGCGAGTTCGCCAGCGGCCAGTTCCAGCGGTAGACTTCCGATGAACACCAAAGCCCCGGTCCCCTGCCCCAGCTTGCCCAACTGTTCCGCGTGCCCGGCGGGCCAGCGGCGCGGATCCCCGTCCATCGAGCGCGGGAGGTTCTTGATTTCCTTGAGCGTCACGCCGCTCTGCTTGGCCAACCCCGCTTTGAAACCCTGGACCAAGGCTTCCACGTTGGGGGTGCGCAGGGCCTCCTCCACTTCGGCCACGAGCACCACCTGCCCCGTTCGCTTCAGCAGCGCCGCGGTTTCCTCCGCCGCGATGAAGCCGAGATTCTCGAAGGGCTTCTTGCTCCCCTGCCGGCCCCCGCTCCACTGGGTGACGTAAAGAAAGGTGAGCGCACCCGCGATGGCGAGCAGCGCACCCACGGCAAGGAGGGTGGATTTTTTGTCGGTCATGCGGCGCAGGGGTGCTGAGTTGCCAGGTCAATTGCCTTGCGCAGAGTTCAAAGTCAAACTCGTTCCCCCGGCCGCTTTCCGGCATGCTCGCTCCATGAACTCATCCCGAACTCCGAAATGGGATGGCCGCGAAAGTGTGCAAAGAACGCAAAGCCAAGTTTCTGCCAGCCGGCCGGACCGGGTAGCAATAGTCCCGGTCCCAGTCAGTTCAACCTCGGCTGCTTTGGGTTCTTTGCGCCCTTTCGTGGCTCGACTTCGGGATTCGGGCTCAATCTTCCGCGCTCAACTTCTTCTGGCCGCCGTGCTATTCGTCGGTCCCGTGTCACGCGCCCTACCCCAAACCGCCGCGCCCGTTCCGCGCTTGCAGACCATCGTGGACAGCGCCGTGGCCGAGGCGCGCAAGCAGTTCCCCAAACTTCAGCCGAACCAAATCGCCGTCACCCTCGTGGACCTGCGCGACCCGGCGCAACCCGCGCGCGCCAGCCATCGCGGCGGCGAGCAGATTTACCCGGCCAGCGTCATCAAGCTCTGCTACCTCGCCGCCGCGCACCGCTGGCTGGAGGACGGCCGACTCACCGACACGCCCGAGCGGCGCCGCGCGTTGAGCAACATGATTGTCCACAGCTCGAACGACGCGACGCACTACATCCTCGACCTGCTCACCGGCACGACCAGCGGGCCGGAGCTGCCGGAGGCGGAGCTCAAGGTGTGGTTCGACCAGCGCAACGCCGTGACCCGCTACTTCACCGGACTGGGTTATCGGAACGTCGTCGCGCACAAGAAGCCGTGGTGCGAAGGCCCGTATGGCCGCGAGACGCAGGCCATCAAAGCCTTTGAGCCGAGGCGCAATTTCCTTTCCACCGACGACACGGCGAGGCTGATGACAGAGATCGTCAGCGGCAAGTGCATCTCCATCAAGCGCAGCGGCGAGATGATGACGTTGCTCAAACGAGAGCTGCCGGAGAAAGACCCGGACCCGGACGCCCAAGGCAAGTTCACCGGCTCCGTGTTGCCCGAGGGCGCGAAGCTGTGGTCCAAGGCCGGCTGGACCAGCCAGACGCGGCACGATTGCGCGTATGTGGAACTGGCGGATGGAAGGAAGTTCGTCCTTGTGACCTTCACCGAAAGCCACGCCAGCGAACGCGGCATCCTGCACGCCGTCGCGCGCAAGGTGGTGGAGGAGTTGAAGTAGCGGGGTGGCTCCCTGGTTCCACTTTTCGGTCAACGACCAGCGCGGTGTGCCGAGTTGGTTGGTTGATACCATTCATCGAACTTTTCAAGGCGTGCCACTGCTTCCAGCGCGGCGACGGTGAAGACCATCGGATACAGCCGCTCGTAATACCACAGCTTGGCAAAGTAGAAGCCGATGGGCGCGGGCTGCGTCCAGGTGCCGTCCTCGACGCGCCGGAGGAGCCAGTCAAGTCCGGTGAACACAGCTGCAACCACCTCCGCCTTGAATGGCAGGTTTAGCCGCAGCGCATTGGCTAGCGCTTCAACTGCGAGGGATGTCTCCTCGGCGGACGCCTGCTCATCGGCGGCTCCGCCCCAACCGCCGCCCTTGTGCTGCTGTGTCATCAAGTTACGCACAGCGACTTCGAGGCTGCTTTGGAGAGTCAGGAGTGGGTTCAAATCGAAGACGATTTCGGTGCGTCCTGCCGAAACGTCTATGCCACAAGAAATCATCTCTTCGAACTCCCGAGGGCTGGCACGGCGCATTTCTTCAGCGCTCCGGTGGAACGTGCCTTTGTGCTTCAGCAATCCGATTGGAAAATCGCTCAACGCTGCGACGACCGACCTGATTACTTGAGCGGTGCCGTAGACGGGGTTTCCCTCGCCCGCAGTGTGTTGGTTACCAAACCAGAGCGGCAGCCAGGAGCCGTTGGGGAGTTGGGCGCGCGAAAGAAAACTCAACGCTCGGAGAACGGGGTTGCGGTAGTGAAAGTTCATGCGGCCCGGCCAATCTTCGCGCCATCCCAGCCACGCCCGCAGCGCGTGCGCCGTGATGTCCGGGCTGCTGCGGTCGAAGGGCAGATTCGTCCAGCCGCGGCAGAAGGTCGGGATGCCGCCGTCGCGGTTTTGCAGGTCCAGCAGCCACTTCACCCCCGCGATGGCCGCCTCACGCACACGCGGGTCCACGGAGGCTTCCCGCAGATTCAAGGCGACCGCAGATTGGGAATCGGGCGGTTCAATCTGTGGT
>JAYTIO010000021.1:0-2499 GCA_043731805.1 Pedosphaera sp.
CGATCTGAGCCCCATGCTTTGTGAAGTGTCGAGCAGCACCAGCACCGGCGGCCCTTCCTGCACGGTGCGGCGGAAGGAAACGATGGGCTGAAGCAGACACAGCACGAACACCGCCACGATGACCACGCGCAACGCACCCAACCCGACAATCCACCGGCGTGGCAGCCGCTTTTCCGCCAGCAGCAGCGAGCCGCGCACGAGCAACGCGAGCAACGCGATGGTGAAGAGCGCGACCAACCACACCGGCAGCACGGGCATCCAACTGATGGTGAGGGAGGAAAGCATTTCAGTGGGATGAAAGACGGGGGGGAGACTTTTGGGCGAGCGAGGTCGCTCTTCGCCAACGGACGTTTTCTCCCTCACCCCAGCCCTCTCCCGCTGGGAGAGGGAGCAGCGTCGGCCGCGCTCGAAGGAACAAACGGCTCGGTTGGTCGAGAGATGGTTGAGTTGGCCCCCTCTCCCAGCGGGAGAAGGCTGGGGCGAGGGAGAACGGCTCCGAATTTCCCCAGATGTCCCGAGTAACTCGTTGGCGCTTCTCGGCATGAATTCCAGTCGTGCCCCTCATCCCACCACCTCCGCCTTCGTCGTGGGAGCCATGATGCCGTGCTTCGCCACGGTGGACCCGGCCACGGCGGGGTTCATCACTGGGCAGAGGCGGTGGACGAAATACAGCTCGGCCATCAGCACCAGCGCGCCCAACGCCAGCAGCCACGGCCACAAGAGCACGCGCCCGCCGGCCACCGCTGCCTCGGGCTTCGCCGCCGGGTCGGGGTGAATGATGTCGAAGGTCGTCTTGCCCCACCACGCGCGCAGCGTCTCCGCGTCCGCCTTGGTCACGGTGCTGTCGCCGCGACCGGCGTGGACTACGAAGTTCAGTTTCGTGCTGGCGTTGTCGCCGCTCGCGCTCAGGGCATACACGCCAGCCGCGTCGGCGGAGTCGAGGCGCACGGACAGCTCGTTACCCAGCGACTGCAAGATGGGCGTGAGCGTGCGGCCGCCCGGCGCGGTGATGGTGGCGGTCGCGTTCGGTCCGAGGCCCGGCAGCACGAACGCCACCATCTCGCCCGCCTGAAAACTCCGCCCCAGTCGCGCGCGCGTGAGGCGGTTGAGCATCTGATCGAGCAGCGGCACGAAGCTATTGCGGCGCGGCAAGTCGCTCCATTCGTCGTTGGCGGTGGAGTTCACCACGAGCACGCGGCCCGCGCCGAAGGAGTGTTCCATGAGCGCAGGCGCGGCGTCGCCAAACCACGCGAGCACTTGGCTGGCGCTGCCCGCCGGAGCTTCGCCGAAGGTGTAGAAGGTCCGCGCGCGCACGCGAGCGAAGTCGCCGAACGTCGGGTCGAAGAGCGGCGCGAGCAGCGGGTGCGTCCAGTCAATGCGCGCGAACTGCGCCATGCCGCCTTGCGCGACTTGCAGCAGCGGACGCGGGAGCAAGCTGTCCGTGGGGCGCGAGGGGTTGTGCAGCTTCGTGTTGTAGAACGGCGACTGCACAGCGGGCCCTAGGAACATGAGCAGGCCCACGCCGGACTTGATGCGCGACTCCAGCGCGAGCAGGCGGTCGTCGGAGAGGTGCGCGACGTTCGCCATCACCACGACATCAGCGCTGGCGAACTCGGAGACGGTCACGGCTTCGGGGCGGCGACGCGTAACCTGCGTCGCGCCGGCCTCGCCTTGGCTGAGAACTTCCAGCGCCATGCGGAGGTGATGGCCGGGTTGCAGTGTCTCGATTTGTGTCGTCTCCGGCTCGAGCAGCAGCACGCGGACGGCGGCGGCGCGGGCGTCTAGGTTCAGCCAGAACTGGTCGTCGTCCGGGAGCGCGTCGCGTGGCTCCAGCACAAGTTCGGCAACCTTGCCGGCGAGGTCGTAGTCAGCGGGGATGAGCAGGTTCACCTCCGCGAACGCGCCGGGAGCGAGGGTGACTTTCTGCGACAAGTCGCCGAGTCCGGTCAACTGCTTCACGCGCACGGTGCGTTCCTGCGGCTCGTTGCCCGACGCGCCGATGCGGGCGTGCAGGTAAAGCTTGCCGTCGGCCTCGACGGGCCGGGCGTCGGCAATCCACGCGTTTCGGGGCGCGGAAGGCCCGACATCCACGACTTGCACGGAGACCGGCACGGGCAGGGCTTCGAGAAAGCCAGCGACCGCGCCCTGCGACCAACTGCCTTGGTGGTTGTCCGTGAGGAAAACGATTTCCGCCCGCGTGTTCGGGCGCGGCGCGGCGAGCATCGGGCGGATGACGGCGAGCGCGGAGGAAAGGTCGGTGTCGCCGAGGCCGGCACGCGCGGCTTCGAGGCGCGCGACGTAGCGGGTCGGGTCTTCGGCGAGCGGGCCGAGCGCGGTGGTGTTGTTCGCGGTGAGCAGGACGGTGGCGCGGTCGCCGGGGAGGCCTTGGGCCAGCAGGGCGCGGGCGATTTTCTTCGCGTGGACGAAGGGTGTGTCCTTGCCGGGCTGCTCGTAGTTCATGCTGCGGCTGACATCGAGGACGATGAAGCGCTCGGTGAA
>JAYTIO010000022.1:0-6175 GCA_043731805.1 Pedosphaera sp.
AGCGCCTCGGGCACGCGGTAGTCGGCGATGGCGTAGGGCGAGCCGGCCACGTCCGCCGGGGTCCAGTCGGGCAGGGCCTTGTGAAACAGGTCGAGCACAGCCTGGTCGTTGAGCGCGGCTTCACGGGCCGGGGCGCCGGTCGTCCAGGTGCCCATGAGCCAGAGGTGGGTGAAGCCCAGCCGCTTCCAGTTGGCGAACTCCTCCTCCGGCACGTTGCCGAGGTGGATGACCTGCCCGTGCCGCGCGGCGAGGTCGTGCAGCCAGCAGCGGGTGTTCAGTTCGTAAAGCAGCGGATGCAAGGGCGGGAAAGTGAGAGGGTGCGAGAGTGGGAGAGGAGGGCAGCACCGCCCCGCTCCAGTGCTCCCTCACGCCCTTCAACTGTTGAGCACCTTCAGCGCCTTCTGCGGGTTCTTCACGCGCAGGATGAGCAGGCCCTTGCGGGTGCGGGGGCTGGTGGCGCAGTAGCAGTATTCGATGTTGACCTTCGCCTTGCCGAGCTTCTCGCAGATGACCGCGAGCGAGCCGGGGCGGTTGTCGCCGTCAATCATCAGCACGTCGTCCTCGACGACGAGGGTGCCGCGTTCCTCGAAGAGGAAGATGGCCTTCTGCGGGTCGTCCACGACCATGCGGATGACGGTGTGGTCCACCGTGTCGCTGGCAGAGATGGCGTAGATGTTGACCTTCGCGCCGGCCAGGGCGTGGCAGACGCGGGCGAGCATCCCGGGTTCGTTGTCCAGAAAGATGGCGAGCTGTTTGGTGATTTGCATGGTGGGGGGAGCGGTGGAGGTTAAGTGCGCTCGGGCGCGTTGGACACGCTGGAGGTTGGCACAGGGGGGGAGGCAGTTCAACGCCGGACTCCGGCGGGGGCAAAGTTTCTTTCGTAGTGCTTGGGCGGGCCGGGCCAACGCCGCTCACCGCTGCTTCTCCACGGCGAGCACGGCGCGGAGCTTCTCAAACTCTTGGCCGATGGCCTTGAGCGTGAGCAGTGCGTTGTCCCAGTCGGCGGCGAGGGTCTGTTCCTCCAGTTCGGCGCAAATCCTGCCCAGCGGCTTCGCGCCGAGATTTTTCGCGCTGCCCTTGAGCGAGTGGGCGGCGATCTTGAGTGCTTCGGCGTCGCGGCGCTCCAGCGAGGTTTGCATCGCGTGCAGGCGGTCGGGCGCGTCCTCCATGAAGAGGTCGATCAATTCCACGACGGGGTCGGGGTGGCCTGGCTCGCTGAGGTCGCGGAGCGTGGCGAGCACGGAGAAATCCAAGGTGGCCTCGGTCCCGGGCGCGGCGGTCGGCGCGGCCAGTTCGGGCGACCCGGCGTTGGCGGCGGCGGCGTTCACGCGTTCCAAGGCGGCATTCAGCTCCGGCAGATGCACCGGCTTGGTGATGAAGTCGTCCATGCCGGCGGCGTAGCAGTGCTCGGCGTCGCCGCGCCCGGCGTCGGCGGTCATGGCGAGGATGCGCAAGCGGGGACGGTGGTTCTGCTGCTCCCACTCGCGGATGCGCCGGGTGGCGGTGTAGCCGTCCATCACGGGCATGTGGCAGTCCATGAGCACCGCGTCGTAGGGTTTGGTTTGGACGGCGGCGACGGCTTGCTCGCCGTTGAGCACGGTGTCGGGCACGTAGCCGAGCTTCTTGAGCTGGAGCAGGGCGACGCGCTGGTTCACGGAGTTGTCCTCGACCAGCAGGAGGCGGAGCGGGCGGGTTTCGCCGGGCGGCACCTGGCTGCGGTGGAGGAAGGCGGTCTCCGCCGGGCTGGGGAGCGCGAGGGTGCGGTCATCGTAGGTGAGCACGCGCAGGAGGCATTCCTCCAGACGCGCGAGGCGCACGGGTTTGAGCAGGCTGCCGGACAGGCCGGCCAGCCGCATGATTTCCGCGTCGAGCCGCTGGCCCAGGGGGGTCAGGAGAATCAACTTCGTGGCGGCGATGTCGGCCTCGGCCTGGATGCTCTGGGCCAGCGAGAGGCCGTCTGCGCCGGCGAGCTTGAGGTCGAGGATGGCGGCGTCGAACGGGGTGCTGCTCGCGGCGGCGTCGCGGAGCGCGTGGAGGGCCTCGTCGCCGCTGGGCACGCCCGCGCAGCTCATGCCAAAATGGCTCGCCAGGCCGGCGAGGGCGTGGCGCAAGTGCGGGTTCCCAGTCACGACCAGCAGGCGGGCACCCGCGAGGCGCGAACTGGCCGGCGTGGCAGCCCCCGTCCGGGGCTGTTTCTCCAGCGTGACGGTGAACCAGAAGGTCGAGCCTGCGCCCAAGGTGCTGTGCAGTTGGAGTTTCCCGCCCATCAGCTCGACGAGCTGGCGCGAGATGGACAGGCCCAGCCCCGTGCCGCCGTATTTGCGAGTGGTGGAGCCGTCGGCCTGCGTGAAGGCCTGAAAAATCTTCGTCTGCGCCTCGGGCGCGATGCCGATGCCGGTGTCCTCGACGGAGCACTTCACCGTGACGGTGGCGTCAGTCTCGGTCTCCTTGAGCACGCGCACGATCACCTCGCCGTGGTCGGTGAATTTCACCGCGTTGCCGATGAGGTTGACGAGGATTTGCTGGAGGCGCACCGGGTCGCCGCGCAGGTGCGCTGCCACGTCGGGGGCCAGCCACGCGACGAGTTCGAGGTGCTTCGCCTGCGCGCGGTGGGCGAGCAGTTCGGCGCTGCGCTCAACGGTTTCACGGAGGTCGAAGTCGGTCGTCTCCAAGGTGAGTTTGCCCGCCTCGATCTTCGAGAAGTCGAGGATGTCGTTGATGATGTGGAGCAGGGCGTAGGCGCTGGAGTGGACGGTCTCGGCGAACTCGCGCTGCTGCGGGACGAGGTCGGTGTCCAGCAGCAGCTCGATCATGCCCACGACGCCGTTCATCGGCGTGCGAATCTCGTGGCTCATGGCGGCGAGGAACTGCGACTTGAGCCGGGTGGACTCGAGCGCGATGTCGCGCGCCTGCTGCAGCTCGCGCTCGACGCGCTTCATCTCGGTGATGTCGCGCGAGATGCCGATGATGCCGGTGATGAAGCCCGCGCGGTTGCGCAGCGGCACCTTGGTGACCGAGGCCCAGATTTCCGAACCGTCGTTGGCCAGTTGGCGCTCGACCTTGTTGATCAGGGGCGTGCCGGTGAGGAGGATACGCTGCTCATCGGCGAAGAACTCGCGCGCCAGCTCCGGCGGGTGAAAGTCAAAGTCGGTCTTGTCCACGACCCCGGCGGGTTCCTTCAAGCCCAGCCGCTTCGCCATGGCCAGGCTGCACGCCAGGAAGCGCGAGCCGGTGTCCTTGAAGTAGATGCGGTCGGGCACGTTGTCGAGCAACGCGCGGAGCAGGTCGCGCTCGGCCGCGAGCTGCTCTTCGATGCGCTTGCGCTCAGTCACATCCCAGAAGATGCCCTGGATGCCCAGCGCCTGGCCGTCGCGGTCGAAGAGTGGGGTCTTGACCACCTGCACGTAGGTCTTGCCGCGCTCGGGAGCGAAGTGGGCCTCAACGGTCTCGACGGACTTGCGGGACGCGATGATGCGCTGGTCGTCGCGCTGGTATTTCTCGGCGAGGTTGGCCGGGAAGAGGTCGAAGTCCGTCTTGCCGAGGATCGCCTCGCGGGGCTTGCCGATCTCCTGGCAGAGGCGCTGGTTGACGAAGGTGAACCGCCCGGACGTGTCCTTGCGGAACATGTTTTGCGGCAGGTTATCCACCAGCGAGTGGTAGAGGAACTCCGACTCGCTCAACGCCGCCTCGACCTGCTTGCGCCCGGTGAGGTCGTGAAAGACGGACAGCACCAGCGGGTCTTCGCCCGCGACCTCGACGAAGGAAATGGACAGCTCGACGTGGAGCGTCCGCCCGTCGCGGAGCGTGATGCATCGTTCCATGTGCTCGGCGATGCTGCGAGCTTGGTAATCCTGGCGGAACCGCTCCAGCCGCGCCTGCGCATCCTCGCCCTGGTCGTAGTGCTCGGTGTAAGGCCGCCCCAGCAGCTCCGTCTCCGTCAGGCCCACGAGCCGGCAGAAGGCGGGGTTCACCGCGCGGGTGTCGCCGTCCTGGTCGATGAGCCGCATTCCGTCCACGGACTCTTCCCAGATGGAGCGGAAGCGGCCCTCGGAGTTGCGCAGCCGCTCCTCCGCGCGCCGGCTCGCCGTCACATCGTGGAAGATGCTTAAGACCAGCGGCTCCTGACCATCGTTCTCCACGAACGAGTTGGAGAGTTCAAGAATCGCCTTGCGCCCGTTGCAGAAGAGGACGTTGCGCTCCAGATGTTCGGGGATGTTCCGGTTCCGGTAACTCTCGCGGTAGAGCGCGTGCAGGCGGTCCACCTCCTCGCACGGCTGGTAGCTCACGGTGTAGCACTGGCCCAGCAACTCCGCCTCGCTCATGCCGACGATGCGGCAGTAGGCCGGGTTGACCGCGCGCAGCATGCCATCGGCATCCGAGAGCCGCATCCCGTCGGCGGACTTTTCCCAGATGGAGCGGAAGCGCCGCTCCGCCTCGCGCACGGCGAGCTCCGCGCGCTTGCGCTCCGTGATGTCCTCCACGGTGCCTTCGTAGTAGCGGAGTTTCCCCTCCGCGTCCCGCACCGCGCGGGCGTTCTCGGCCACCCAGATGACTTCGCCACGCGCGTTGAAGACCTGGGACTCGAAGCCCTTGAGGATCTCCTGCTCCCGCAGCAGGCGCACGAACTCCTCCCGCCGTGTCGGGTCCACGTAAAGTTGCCGCGACACGTCGCTCAACGCCGTCACCAGCTCCTCCGGCGTGGCGAAGCCGTAAATCTTAGCCAGCATCGGGTTGGCCGAGATGAACTTGCCTTCCGGGGTGGTCTGGAAGATCCCGTCCGTCGCGTTCTCGTAGATGCCGCGGAACATCGCCTCCGTGAAGCGCAGCGTGTCCTCCGTCTCCTGCTGCTTCTTGATCACCAGCTCCAGCTCCGCGACATGCCGGCGCACCTCGAGTTGCGTGACCACCTGCCGGCTCAACCGCTGCAACGCCAGCGCCTGCTGGCCCGTCAGCCCGCGCGTCACCCGGTCCATCACGCACAACGTGCCGACCGCATACCCCTCCGGGGTCATGAGCGGCTGGCCGGCGTAAAACCGGATGGGGGGTTGGTCCCGCACGCGCGGATGGTTCTTGAACCGCTCGTCCACCAGCGTGTCCCGGACCACCAGCGTGCGGGCCTGCTGCACGGCGACATCGCAGAACGACTGCTCGCGGGGCAATTCGATCACCTCGATGCCGACCCGCGCCTTGAACCACGCCCGCCGTTCGTCCACGAGGCACACGGCCGCGATGGGTGTGTTGCAGAGCTGCGCTGCGAGCTGCACGAGGTCGTCGAACGCCGCTTCCGACGGCGTGTCGAGGATGTGGTAACGCTGGAGCGCCTCCAACCGCTGGGCTTCGGTCTCACTCATGACGACGGGGCAGGGCAGGGGAACACCGCGCCGGGGAACCCTCCCGGCTGCCGAAGCTTATGTGGTGTTCGGCCATAACTATGGCGCTAAAATCCCGGTCAGCGTGGGCGTTGGCAAGCGTTGACTTGAACTCCGTCTGCGCGCGGGCGCAACGATGGCACCCAAAGCTCGACAATTGAACTCCCTCTCCCCGCGAGGCAGGAGCGGGGAGAGGGCCGGGGAGAGGGGAGCTGCGATAGCCACGGTGGTTGACCAACGCGCCTCCTCTCCCCAGCCCTCGCCTCCATCCGATGGAAGCGAGGGAGTCGCGTTACGCCGCCGGCGGGACCATGGCTCCGGTTGCACCCGCTACAGCGTCACCGTCGCGCACGGCGCATCCTGCGACGTGGACTCCACCGCGATGTGCGTCGCCCCCAACCGCTGCAAGCGCCCCCCCACCACCGCCCGCGCCAGCTCGGGGCGATTGCAGTCCCGGCTCAGGTGCCCGAGGTAAATCCGCGCCAGTGTGGCCGAGACGATTTGCTCCGCCACCTCCGCCGCCGCGTCGTTGGACAGATGCCCGTGGCGGCTGAGGATGCGTTGCTTCGTGCTCCACGGACGTTTCGTGTCGTCTTGGAGCAGCTTCACATCGTGGTTCGCCTCCAGCACCAAGAGATGCGCGGGCCGCACCCGCTCCAGCACCAGCTTCGTCGCGTGGCCGAGGTCGGTGAGAAAGCCGATGTTCCCCGCGCGCGTGCGGAGCAGAAAGCCGACCGGGTCCTGCGCATCGTGCGGCACGCTGAACGTGTCCACCGTTACGTCGCCGAGATCGAAGCTCGCGCCCG
>JAYTIO010000023.1:0-1992 GCA_043731805.1 Pedosphaera sp.
GCACCCGACCTCGACCCTCAGCGGCACCTACTACGTGAAAACGCCGAAGGGTTGCCCGGCCCTCAAGTTCGAGGACCCGCGCCTGGACCGCTTCATGGCCGCGCCGCCGCGCAAGGCCGGGGCGAGTCGGGAGAACCAGACCTTCGCCCACTACGCGGCGGAGGCGGGGAACGTCATCCTGTTCGAGAGCTGGCTCCGCCACGAAGTCCCGGCCAATCCGGTCGCCGCCGAGCGCGTGAGCGTGAGTTTTAACTACAACTGGTTTTAGCCACAGATGGACACAGATGAAACACAGATGGGGATTTACTCCGGGGAGCCGTCGGGGCTTAGGAAGCCCCGTCGAGTGTCGCTGCGTTCCTACTGAGCCTGTGCGTTCCTGATGCCTTTTCCATCTGTGTTCCATCTGTGTCCATCTGTGGCTCCTTATGCCTGACTCGCCGGAAATTGTGTGTGCCGAGATTCTCCGCTGGCGGCGGGGTGAAGCTCCTCGTCGCGAGCAGGACGCGCTGGCGCGGGAGGAGCCGCTGGAGATTCGCGTGCGCGGGCAGAGCGTCGCGGTGACGATGCGAACGCCGGGACACGACGAGGAGTTGGCCGCCGGCTTTCTGCTGACGGAGGGCTTGGTCACGCGTCGCGAGGACATCATCGAGATCGCCCACTGCCAGCAGGGCGAGGCGGCGCAGCTCGGCAACACGCTCAACGTCTTCCTCGCTCCGTCGGTGGTCGTGGACTTCGAGCAGCTCACGCGGCACGTCTTCGCGTCGTCGAGCTGCGGGCTGTGCGGGAAGGCGACGATTGAGTCGGTGCATCGGCAGTTTCCCCCGCTGGAGGAGGAGCGCGGACGCGCTCCAAGGGATGGGCGCTTCACGCCGGAAGTCCTGCTCGAGCTCCCCGCCAAGCTCGCCGCGCAGCAAGCTACCTTCGATCAAACCGGCGGCCTCCACGCCGCCGCGCTCTTCACGGCGACCGGCGAACTGCTCGTGCTCCGCGAGGACGTGGGGCGCCACAATGCCGTGGACAAGGTGCTGGGCTGGGCCTTCCTCAACGGCCTGTTCCCGGTCGCCGAGCACGTGCTGCTCGTGAGCGGGCGGGCGTCGTTTGAGATTTTGCAGAAGGCGCTGGCGGCGCGTGTGCCGGTGGTGGCGGCGGTGTCCGCGCCGTCGAGCTTGGCGGTGGAGTTCGCGCAACGCAGCGGGCAGACGCTCGTGGGCTTCCTGCGCGGCGCGGGGATGAACATTTACGCGGGCGAGGGGCGGTTGACTTGAAGTGCGCACACGGCTTGAAGCGGGCTTCTCCGAGCGCCGTCTGACACCCACCTTCAAACGCTTGAACCCGTTCCTCAAACCACTGTTCGCCGCCGTCCTGCTCGCTGCCATGTATGCCAATGCCGCACCAGCCAAGGCCCCCGCACCGCGCGCCTACAACTTCGAGAACGACATCAGCCCGCTGCTCACGCGCCACGGTTGCAACGCCTCGCAGTGCCACGGCAAGGCCGAGGGGCAGAACGGGTTCAAGCTCTCCGTCTTCGGCTACGACGCGCTGGCGGACTGGCGGGCGTTCACGGCGGAGAGCAAGGGACGGCGCACCTCGGCGGCAGCCCCTGAGCAAAGCCTCTTCCTCGCCAAGGCCAGTGGCGCGATGCCGCACCAGGGCGGCGCGCGCATCCCGGCCAGTTCACCGGACTACGAGACCATCCGCGCGTGGCTGGCGGCGGGCGCGCCGTTTGGTTCAACCAACGACGCCCGCGTGGTGAAGGTCGAACTGGAGCCGCGCGAACGCATCCTCGCGGTGGGCAGCAAACTCCAGCTCCGCGTCAACGCGACTTACTCCGACGGGCGCAAGGCGGACGTGACGCGCTTCTGCGTGTTCCAATCCAACAACGACTCGCTCGCGAAGGTGGACGAGCACGGCGCGGTGAGCATCGGCTCGCTGCCGGGGCAGACCTCGGTGATGGCGCGTTACCTCGGCGAGGTGACGTCGTTCATGGCCATC
>JAYTIO010000024.1:0-12666 GCA_043731805.1 Pedosphaera sp.
CCATCTCGCCGCCGGCTGGGAATACACCAACACCCTCCCCCGCCGCTTCATCCGCCTGCGCCTCGCCTGCGCCTGGCCCGTGCTCATCGGCATCAAGACCATCGAAAAACTCCGCGCCGTGAACATCCTCGACCCACGCCTCACCGTGAAAACCTCCCGCCGCGAGGTGCGCGGCATCATCCTCCGCTCGCTCCTGCGCTACCCGTGGGCGGACGCCTGGCACCGCCTTTTCCCCTTTCCGACCCGCCCCGTTTCAAGTTGATTCACCCTTCACCCTTCGCTAAAACCTTCGCCCTATGCAGCTTTTCAAACTAACCGTGCTCGCCATCCTGCTTGCCGGCAGCCTCTGCTTCGCGCCCATTCTCACCCGCGCCGCTGACGCCAAAGCCAAGGCCACCGCGCCCGCCGACAAGGATGCCCAAGCCGAAGCTGCCGCCCGCGCCAAGGCTGAATCCCTCGCCCAAGCCGAGCGCGACCGCAAAGCCAAAACCGACGCCGAGGCCACCCAGCGCGCGAAAATCGAGTCCGACCGGAAAGCCCAAGCCGACGCCAAAACCAAAACCGACGCCGCCAACAAAGCCCAGACCGACGCCGACCGACTCGCCAAGCAACAAGCCGAAGCCGCTGCCAAGGCGAAAATCGAGTTGGAGAGCAAAGCCAAGTCCGAAGCCGAAGCCAAGCGCCTCGCCGACTTGAAGACCGCCAAGCAAGCCGAAGAAAACAAGCGCGCCGCCGAACTGGCCGCCCACAAAGCCGACCCCGCCGGCTGGGCCGCCCGCGCCAAGTCCGACGCCCAAGCCGCCGCCGCCGACTCCGCCCGCGCCGCCGCCGAGGCCCAAGCCGCGCAGACCGCCGAGAAGAACGCCGCCGCCGCCCTCGCCACTGCTCGCGCCACCGAGACCAAAGCCGCCGCCGACCTCGACCACGCCAAGTCCGCCGCCAACCGCGCCGCCAGCGCCCTGAAATCTGCACAGTCCGCCACCCAATCTGCGACCACCGCCAAAGCCAAAGCCGACACCGAGGCCAAAGCCAAAGCCGAAGCCACCGCCCGCCAGCAACTCCAGGCCGCCGACGCCCTCGCCAAAACCAAAGCCGAAGCCACCGCCAAAGCCAAGGCCGCCACCGACGCCGAAGCCACCGCCCAAGCCGAAGCCAACCGCCTCGCCCAGGCCGAAGCCCGCGCCAAGACCGAAGCCCACGCCGCGCTCGCTCGCGCCACCCAAGCCGCCGCCGACGCCAAGCCCGGCACCGCTGCCATCGCCTCCCTTGAGGCCGCCCTCGCCACCGCGAACAAGACCGCCGCCGATGCCCTCCGCGCCAAGGAAGGCTACGCCGCCACCGTCAAGAACAAGCCCGAGCCTGAAGCCCAGGCCGCCCTCCAAGCCGCCACCGTTTACGCCGAGAGCGCCGCCAAAACCGCCCGCACCGCCCAAGCCAGCCTCGACGCCGCCAAGACCGCCATCAAAGCGAAGGCTGAGGCAGCCAAGACCGCGCAAGCCGCTGCCGCCGCCGCCAACAAAGCCGCCGCCGAAGCCAGCAGCAAAGCCTCCTCTGCCCAGCGCACCGCCGCCACCGCTGCCCAAGCCGCCAAGGCCGCCCGCACCGCAGCCGCAGCCGCAGCCGCCAAAGCCGCGCAGGCCGCCGCCGTCAACCCCGCTCCCTCAGTCGCGTCGGCCACCGCCACCGCCCGCGCCGCCGCCCAGGCTGACGAGCAAGCCAAGACCCGCGCCGAGCAGCAGGCCCGCACCGCCGTCACCGCTGCCGAGGCCGCGCTCGCCCAAGCCAAGACCGCCCGCGCCGCCGCCGAAACCGCCGCCCCTGCCACCGTCACCGCCGCGAAGCAGAAAACCGAACTCGCCCAACTCGCCCGCGCCGAAGCCACCAAGAAAGCCTCCATCGAAGCCGACGCCGTCCGCGCCGCCCAAGTCGCCGCCGACAACGCCAAAGCCGCCGCTGCTGCCGCCGCCAAGGCGAAGGCTGAACTGGAAGCCAAAGCCCAAGCCGAGCAGGCCAAACAAGCCCAAGTTCAAGCCGACGCCGCCAAAGCCAAAGCCAAAGCCGACGCGAAGGCCAAAGCCGAATCCGACCGCCTCGCCAAGCTTGAGGCCGACAAGAAACTCGCCGCCGAAGCCAAGGCCAAGCTCGACGCCGAGAAGAAGCTGAAAGCCGAAGCCGAAGCCAAGGCCGCTGCCGATGCGAAGGCGAAACTTGAGGCTGAGAAGAAGCTGAAGGCCGACGCTGAAGCGAAGGCCGACGCTGACCGCAAGGCCAAGCTCGCGATGGAAACCAAGGTCAAAGCCGCCGCCGCTGCCAAGTTCAAGGCCGCCGAGGACGCCGCCAAGCAAGCCGCCGCTCAAGCCAAGGCCAAACTCGAAGCCGCCGCTCAAGCCAAGCTCGCCGCCGACCAGCAGGCCGAGACCGAGCGCCTCGCCAAACTTGAAGCCGAGAAGAAAGCCGCCGCCGCCAAGGCCAAGGCCGCCGCCGCCGACCAGAAGGCCGCCGCCGAAGCCGCCAAGAAAGCCGCTGCCGAGGCCAAGGCGAAGATGGCCACCACGCCCAAGCCGCCTCCCACCCCGTCCCCCGCCGCCCTCGCCGCCAAGGCCAAGGCCGAAGCCGAGAAGAAATTGGAAGCCGAGAAACAAGCCCGCCTCGAAGCTGAAAAGAAGGCCGCCGCAGAAGCGAAGGCCGCGAAGATCGAAGCCGAAAAGAAGGCCGAAGCCGCTCGCAAAGCGAAGCTCGAAACCGAACGCCTCGCCAAGCTCGAGGCGGACAAGCAGGCCGCCGCCAAGGCCAAGACGGCAGTCATGTCCCCCGAAGCTAAGGCCAAGGCGGAAGCCGCCGCTGCAAAAGCTGAAGCCGACAAACAGGCGAAACTCGCCGCCGCCGCCAAGGCCAAGGCCGACGCTGACAAGAAAACCGCCGCCGCCAAAGCGAAGCTCGAGTTGGAGAAGCAGGCCGAAGTCGCCCGCAAGGCGAAACTCGAGGCCGACAAGAAACTTGCCGCCGACGCCAAGCTGAAGCTCGAAGCCGACAAGAAAGCCCAAGCGGAAACCGCCCGCCTCGCCAAACTCGAAGCGGACAAGAAAACCGAGCTGGCCATCAAGGCCGACGCTGATAAGAAAGCCGACGACGCCAAGGCGAAACTCGAGTTGGAGAAGCAGGCCGAACTCGCCCGCAAGGCGAAACTCGAGGCCGACAAGAAAGCCCAAAACGAAACCGCCCGCCTCGCCAAGCTCGAAGCGGACAAGAAAACCGAGCTGGCCGTCAAGGCCGACGCTGATAAGAAAGCCGCCGACGCCAAGGCGAAGCTCGAGTTGGAGAAGCAGGCCGAAGTCGCCCGCAAGGCCAAGCTTGAGGCCGACAAGAAACTCGCCGCCGATGCTAAACTGAAGCTCGAAGCCGACAAGAAAGCCCAAGCGGAAACCGCCCGCCTCGCCAAACTCGAAGCGGATAAGAAGGCTGAACTGGCCGCCAAGGCCGACGCCGAGAAGAAAGCCGCTGAGGCCAAGGCGAAACTGGAGTTGGCGAACCAAGCCGAAGCCGCCCGCAAGGCCAAGCTCGAAGCTGACAAGAAAGCCGCCGCTGACACCAAGTTGAAACTCGCCGCCGACAACCAGGCCAAAGCCGAAGCCGCCCGCCTCGCCAAGCTCGCAGCCGACAAGAAGGCTGAACTGGCCGCCAAGGTCGACGCCGACAAGAAAGCCGCCGAAGCTCAGGCGAAGGCCGAGTTGAAACTCCGGCAGGAAGCCGAGAAGAAAGCCGGCGTCGAAATCGAAGCCCACCGCAAGGCGCAGCAAGTCGAAGTGGAAGCGCGCGCCAAACTCGCCGCCGACAACGCCCGACTGGCCAAAGCCGCTGCTGACGCCCGCGTCGAAGCCGTCCGCAAAGCCCAACTCGAAGCCGCGCGGCTCGCCGAAGTGGAAGCCAAGGCGAAGCTCGAATTGCAGCGCAAGGCCATGGCCGATTCCGAGCGCCTCGCGAAACTTAAGATGGAAGAGGACCGCAAGCTTCGCGAAACGCAGGAAGCCACCATGCGCAGGTCGCAGGAGCAAGCCGTTGCCCAAGCCCAGGCCGAGGCCAAGGCCAAGCTCGCCGCCGACGCGAAGGCCAAGGCCGACGCCGAGGCCGCCCTCAAGGCCTCGATGAAAGCGCAAGAGGACAACGTCCGCCTCGAACGCGAGGCCGCCACCCTCCGCGTGAAGATGGAAGCCGAGGCCAAGGTCAAGGCCGAGCAGGAAACCAAGCGCATGGCTGCGGAAGCCATTCGCAAGGAGAAGGACGCCGCCGAGGCCAAGGTGAAGGCCGAGGCCAAAGCCAAGGCGGATGCCGAAGCCGCGCGGAAGGCCGAGGCTAAGAAGACCGCCGAAACCGAGGCGCGCCTCAAGGAGATCGAACGCCAGCGCGCCGAGGCCGAGCGCAAGGCCAGCATGGTCAAACCCGCTGTCCCCACCACCGGCCCCGCCGTCGGCCCCGCCAAGGTCCCCACCGTCACCGCGCCCAAGCCCCCCACGCCCGCACCGCCGACGGTTACCGCGCCCGGCGGCAAGAAAGTGGTCATCAAGCCCAAGGAGGTGCGCCTCAAGGAACTCTTGCAGCTATACCTCACCGACAAGATCACCCCGCGCCAATACCATCAGGAGCGCGCCAAGATCCTCGCCGAGCCGTGAGCTGCGCTTGAGTCGTTGATTTACCTCGAAGGCCGCCCACGGGGCGGCCTTCGTCGTTCAAGGGGCGTGCCGTTGCTGAGTCCCCACAGGATTTCGGATCAAGGTTGCTGCGCGGGTTTGAGCGCCGGGTCGTTTAAGTCCAGCCGGTAGAGCATCTGGTTGTAGTCGTAGCGCGGCGTCGGCTCGGGCCGGTTCGCAAACTGCGCGGTGTAAGTGCCCTCGAAGTAGAGCAGCGGCGAACCCTCCGGCGTGAACTCGAGGTGCAACCGCGGGTTGTAGAACGTGTAGTTGTCGTGGCTCAACACCTTCACCGCCGTGCCCCACGGGCCGGTCGGCGCGTCCGCCTCCGCATACCACAGCTCGCCGAAGACCGACGGCTTGCCGAACGCCTGCATGAAGACCGTCACCCACCGCTGCCGCCCCGGATGCCACGCGATGGAACCGGTGTGCGGCTTCACCGGATCGCCGCCCGCGCCCGTCAGGCTCGCCTGCGGCGTGAGCACTTCCCAGGTCTTCGCGTCCTGCCACGCCTCGAACGTCGCCGGGCAGCGCAGCCTCGGCAGCGGGTTGCCGAAGAGCAGCCACGCTTTCCCCGCCGTGTCCTTCCAAAGCACCGGATGGCCTTCGGGAACCGGCGGCGGTTTCGGCGTCGCGGCGGATTTCGTCCACACGGTCTTCAGCTTCTCGAAGACGTTCTTCTCCTCGTGCCACACGGCCAGACTCCACTCGTAGGTCTCGAGCGGCGGTTTGATTTTCATGCAGGCACACACGAGGCGCGGCGTGCCTGTCTGGTCCGGCACGCTCGCCACACCGGTCACCCACGTCGGCCCGCTGCCGGGCAGCGGCGCGATGGCGCGGGGCGCGCCCGTCGCGTTGGTGAAGTAAGCGAGGGGCCAGCGCAGCGGTGGCTCAAGCGCCGGGGGTTGCACCGCCGTCGTCGCGCCCGTGCCGTCGAAGAGGCCGAGCGGATACTTGGCGAGCGTCGTGTCGCCCCAGAACCAGTAGAGCCGCCCGCGATGCACCGCGTTCTGCACGGTGTCCTGCCCGACAAGGCCCGACTCCCGCCAGTCGGTTTCCAGTCCGAGCTTCTGGCTTTCGGCGAACAACCCCGCGCCGGTCAGCCGCCCGAGGCGTTGCGCGATGCTGGTCCGCCGCACCTCGACGCGCAGTGACTTGCCCGGTTCCGGCGTGAGCCGCACGCCGCGTTGGCCGAAGCCATCCGCCTTCACCTCGTAGCCGTGCCCGTGGACCGCGAACCACGTCTCGCGCCCCATCAGCTCCGGCAGGTCGCAGGCGATGCGCCCCGCGTTGTCCGTCACGAACCGAACGTGATGCGTGGTGCGCAACTCCACCAGCGGCACCGGCCATCCGCTGCCCTGCTCGATGACCTCGATGCGGCAAGGCGCGCCGGCCCACGCCGTCGCAGCCCAACTCCACGCCACCAGCCAGTGCGCAAATCTCATGGTTCTGCGGAGGATTCCAAACGCCGCTGCCAAAGGCCAGCCAGCGCTTGGCGGGTGACTGAACACGGGCGCAGCTTGACACTTGCCCCCGGCTTTCGCTCGCCGCCTCGCGTCGCGTGAGGGCACGCGGCCTACCAGCCGGCGGGTCAAGCTGCGCCCACTGAACACTTCCCCTGCCGCGCCGTCCGTTCTCCGTGTCTTCCACCAACTCCGCCCGCCCCGCGCACTGGAAGTGGCTCGTCTGCGGGCTGCTGCTCTTCGCCTCCATGCTGCTCTACATGGACCGGCAGACGCTGCCGAACGTGGCCACGCGCATCACCTCGGAGTTCAAACTCAAGCAGGAGCAATACGGCGACGTGGAGATGTATTTCGGCTACGCGTTCGCCGTCGGCGCGTTCCTCTGGGGCTGCGTGGCGGACCAGTGGAGCGTGCGCTGGCTCTACCCGGCGCTGGTGCTCGCGTGGTCGGCGATGGGCTTTCTCACCGGACTGGTGGAGAGCTACGACGGGCTGCTGCTGTGCCGCACGTTGCTTGGCTTCTTCGAGGCCGGCCACTGGCCGTGCGCACTCAAGACCACGCAGCGCCTGCTCGCCCGCGAGGAGCGCACCATGGGCAACAGCGTGCTGCAAAGTGGCGCGAGCATCGGCGCCATCCTCACGCCGCTGGTGATGACGTGCATGCTGGCCGGACGCACGGAGCCGGGCGTGTGGCGGCAACCGTTCCTCGTCATCGGAGCCATCGGGGTGGGGTGGGTGGTGGGGTGGTTTGTGTTGCTGAAGGAAGGAGACTTTGTGGAGGGCCATGCGGAATGCGGAATGCGGAATCGGGCCGGGCCGGGCCGGCGACTGCAAGTCGCCGGCTCAAGGCTCCGGTGCGGAGGCAAGTTTTCTTGCGGTCTTCTCCGACCGGCGGTTCTGGGCGCTGGTGGTCGTCGTGGCGGCGATCAATGTCTGCTGGCAAATTGTCCGCGCGTGGCTGCCGAAGTTCTTAATCGAGGGCAAGGGCTACTTGGAGGCCGACGCGCTGCGCTTCAACTCGCTCTACTATGTCGCCACGGATATGGGCTGCCTCGCGGCGGGGGCGCTGGCGCTGTGGCTGGTGAAGCGCGGCTGGGAGGTCCACCGCTCGCGGCTGACGGTCTTTGGCGTGTGCGCGCTGCTCACCTCGCTGACGGCGCTGGCGGCGCACCTCCCGCGCGGGTGGGCGCTGCTCGGGTTGTTGCTCGTCGTGGCGGCGGCGTCCCTCGGTTTGTTCCCGTGCTACTACTCGTTCAGCCAGGAACTCAGCACGAAGCATCAAGGCAAGGTCACCGGCATCCTCGGCACCGTCGCGTGGGCGGTGTCGTCGCCGTGTCAGAAATTTTTCGGCCGGCTGGCGGATCAGACCGGGTCCTTCAACGAAGGCATCGCGCTGGCGGGGCTGACGCCGCTGATTGGCTACGTCGCGCTGCTGCTGCTGTGGAAGGAGCCGGAGCCAGCGGCTCGGTCCGGCTGAACCACCCGTTGAAGCAGTAGCCGCCTCACCTCGGTGGCTACACGCCTACCGGTTAAACGACTTCGTGAAGTCTTCCGCCGTGTTCGCCACGACTTTCTTCTCGTGGCGCGAGCTGGCGATGAGTTCGTTGAGCTTCGCTTCCCATGCCTGGCTGTCCATCGGCAGGTCTATGCTCTGGCCGATGAGCGAGGAGTAGAGGAGGACGTTGGCCAGCTCCACGGAGCCCATGCCCTCGGCCCCGGGCGCGATGAGCGGCGTGCCGTCGAGGATGGCGTCCACGAAGTTCTGGATGAGGATGCCGTGCGGGTTGGGGGCGTTCTCGAAGGGGATTTCGCAGTTCCAGACCTCGGGCTTGGCGAAGCCGCTCTTCGTCGTGCGGCTGAATTCGACCATGTCCGCTTCGTTGCGGGTGAAGTTGAGCTTGCCGTTCTCGACGACGAGCTTGCCGCGCGTGCCGCAGAGTTCGAGGCGGTTCGTGCCGGGGGCTTCGCCGGTGGAGGAGATGAAGACGCCGGTTGCGCCGTTGGCCCACTCCATGAACGTCGTGATGTTGTCCTCCACCTCGATGTTGTGGAAGCGGCCGAGCTGGCAGAAGCCGCGCACAGTCTTGGGCATCCCGCAGAGCCACTGGAGCACGTCGAGCTGGTGGAGGCATTGGTTGAGCAGCACGCCGCCACCCTCGCCCTTCCACGTCGCGCGCCAGCCGCCGCTGGCGTAGTAGGCCTCGGTGCGGAACCAGTCGGTGATGATCCAGTTCACGCGCACGAGCTGGCCGAAGTCCGCGCTGCCGAGGAGCTGCTTGATCTTCTGGTAGCGCGGCTCCACGCGCATCTGGAACATCCCGCCGAAGACTTGCTTGGGATGCGCCTGCGCCACGGCGATGAGCCGCTCGGCGTCGGCCTTGTGCGCGGAGATGGGCTTCTCGACCATGACGTGCAGGCCGTTCTTGAGCGCGTCAATGCCGATGGTGGTGTGCAGAAAGTGCGGCGTGGCGACGATGAGCGCGTCAATCGCCCCGGAGCGAATCATCGCCTCGCAGCTTGCGAAGGTTTGGAGGCCGGGGCGGTTTTGGTAAGGGGCGAGGCCGGGCGCAAAGGCGTCGCTAACGGCGGTCAGATCGCAGCGGGAGATTTTTTTGTCGAGGAGGTAACCGGCGTGGAACTTGCCGATGTTGCCGAGGCCGACGATGCCGAGACGGACTTGTTTCATGCACGCAGTATCGGGGCTGGGGAAAATGGCGGGCAAGAATCTTTTCGAGCCTGGGCCTCGCCTACTTGTTCCGAAACAGCTCGCTGCCCACAACCGCGTGGATCAGCGAGCGCAAGCCGTAGTCCGCCCCCTTCACCTCGGCGAGGATGCAGCCCACCGCCGCGTGGTCGCCGAAGCCCACCGGCTGCCCCGTCGCGTAGGTCACGAGTTTCTCGGTGAGGCAGCGGGCGATTTGGTCGGGGTCGGTGAGCAGCAGCTTCTTGAACTCCGCGAGGTCCGCGAACTTCCGCCCGTCCGGCAGCGCATCGCCTGCGTCCACGGGCAGGCCCAGGCCGAATTCGTAGGCCTTGAGATACTTGCCGAGGGGCCCGGTGCGGTTGTTCACCCGGTTTTTCTGCTCCGTCACAATGCGATACTTCTCCCGCCAGCCGCCGATGACATCGTAGTTCTCCAGCGCGAAGCCCGGCGGGTCTATCCGCGTGTGGCAACCGGCGCAGTTCTCCGTCGCACGATGCTTCGCGAGTTGGTCGCGGATGGTGGTCGCGCCGCGAATGTCCGGCTCGATGGCCGGGACGTTCGGCGGCGGCGGCGGCGCGGGTCGGCCGAGGATGCGGTCGAGCACCCACACGCCGCGCAAGACGGGCGAGGTGCTCGTGCCGTTGGCGGTGACCTTCAGCACGCTCGCATGGGTGAGCATGCCACCGCGATGCTGCTCCGGCTTCAGCGCGACCCGGCGGAACGCCACGCCCTGCACGTCCGGGATGCCGTAGTGCTGCGCGAGCCGGCTGTTCAGCATCGCGAAGTCGGAGTCCACGAAGTTTCGCACGCTGAAGTTTTGCTTCAGCAACTCCTCGAAGAAGAGGTGCGTCTCCCGCACCGCCGACCATTGCAGCATCTCCTCCCACTCGGGATAAAGCGCCTTGTCCGGCGTGGTCGCGGCGATTTCGCGCAGACTCAACCACTGGCCAGTGAAGTTCTCCGTGAACGCCCTGGCCTTCGGATGGTTCAGCATGCGCTCCACTTGCGCGCGCAGCGCGTCGGGCTGGCGCAACTCACCTTTCGCTGCGAGCGCGAGCAGCGACTCGTCCGGCGTCGTGCTCCAGAGGAAGTAGGACAAACGCGACGCCAGCGCGTGGTCGTCGAGCGGCCCCGTCGGCTCGCGCAGGTAGAGAAACTTCGGCGACGCGAGCACCGCCTTGTAGCCCGCGCGCAAGGCCGCTTCGAACGGCTGCCCCATCTCCAGCGACTTCGCCACAAGCGCGACGAACGGCTTCTCATCGCCCGCAGTCACGGGACGACGGAACGCCCGCGGCAGCAGTGCGCGAATCAATTTCTCCGCGTCTGCCAGCGTGCCCGTCTTCGGGTCCGCGTCGCCGAACACGCGGCGAAAGCTCTCCGTCGGCCACGCCTCGGAGAGCGGCCCCTCGATTTCTATCCAGTGAATCTTCAGCCCCGGGCCGGGATACGTCGGCATGGTCTCGTGCTTGAGATAAACGAACGGCAGCGCGACGGGCGTGACCTTGATGGTGTCGTTCTTCGCGCCGAGCCGCTCCTCGAACTCGATGACGGCGGGCTGGCCCGGCGGCGCGTCGAAGTAGCCGACGTGCCGGGAGAAATTGCCGCTCACGACGAAGTTGCCGAGCCACACCGACAGCGGCAGCGGCGTCGCCGAGTTGTGCGCCGACGCGGCGATGCGGAAGCGGTAACGGCCCGGCGCGGGGGCCTTGAACTGCCGCAGGTCGCTCGCGGAATCACCGCTGCTGCGGAAGAGAATCACGCCGTCGTCCTGCTTCCACACACCCGCGACGAACCACGTCGGCAGCGAGTCGTAGAGGTTGAACCGCTCCGTCTTGCTCTCGAGTTTATGCACGGGCAAGAGCGCCGCCGTGATGACCGCGTCCGCCGCTTCGAGGTAGCGCTCCATGAGCACCGGCGAGAGGTTCAGCGCCGCGCCCACGTTGTCAAAACCCTGCGCCACCGCGTCCTCCGGCAACATCTCCTTCACCCGCACATCCACGGCGAAGAGGTCGCGCACGGTGTTCTCGTATTCCACGCGGTTGAGCCGGCGCAACACCACGCGGCCCTCGGCGCGTTGCTTCGCGCCCGCCTCGTCCAGCCGCGCGGCCAACTGCCGCACGAAGGCCTGCGTCTGCGCGGGCTGCGGACGCGGCTCCTTCTTCGGCGGCATCTCCCCTGACTGCACGCGCGCCACGACCTCGCGCCAACGCTCGAACGTGCTGGGCTTGGAAAAATCCGTGTCCAACTGGTCGAGGCGCAAATCGCCCTTCGCCTTCTCCGGCCCGTGGCAGCGAAGGCAATGCTCCTTGATGAACGCGCCACCGTGGCTGTCCATCGCCGGCGCGCCCGCTGCGCCCCCGGCCACCGCGAGCGACACCACCGCCGCCAGCGCCCGCCAGGCCTTTGATTCTGCGTGTTTGAACATCGCGCTTTCGACGGCGCTGCCCGGCGCTTCACTTGAACGAGTTGCGCGACACCACCCGGACGAATTCTCTTAACCTCCCGCCTCGCTCCACCCGTCTCTCTCCGCGTATGCTTTCACTCATGCGCTTGCCGACAATTCTCCTCACCGCCCTCTTTGCATTCGCTGCGCCCTTTCGCAGCCAATCCCCCGCCGCCCCCGCGCCGCCGAACATTCTCGTCATCCTCATTGACGACCTCGGCTGGGGCGACGCCGGCTGCTACGGCGCGACGGCCGTGAAGACGCCGCACGTGGACCGACTCGCGCGCGAAGGGCGGCGCTTCACCGACGGCCACTGCACGTCCGGCACCTGCACGCCGTCGCGCTACGCGTTGATGACCGGCGAATACCCGTGGCGCAAACGCGGCACCGGCGTGCTGCCCGGCGATGCCGGCCTCGTCATCGAACCTGAGCGCGGCACGCTGCCGCTCACGCTGCGCTCGGCGGGCTACACGACCGGCGCGGTGGGCAAATGGCACCTCGGCCTCGGACCTCAGGGCGGGCCGGACTGGAACGGCGAAGTCAAACCCGGCGCGCGCGAAGTGGGCTTCGACTTCAGCTTCATCATGGCCGCCACCGGCGACCGCGTGCCGTGCGTTTACGTCCACAACGGTCGCGTCGCCGGCCTCGACCCGAAGGACCCGATCGAAGTGAGTTACCAAAAACCCTTCCCCGGCCTGCCCACCGGCAAGGCCAACCCCGAACTGCTCAAGCTCCACCCCAGCCACGGCCACGACATGACCATCGTCAACGGCATCAGCCGCATCGGCTACATGAAGGGCGGCACCGCCGCGCACTGGAAGGATGAGGACATGGCCGACGTCTTCACGCGCCAGGCCATCGGCTTCATCGAAGCCAACCGCGAGAACCCCTTCTTCCTCTACTTCGCCACGCAAGACATCCATGTGCCCCGCGTGCCGCACCCGCGCTTTGTCGGCAAGACCTCCATGGGGCCCCGCGGCGATGCGATCGCGCAGCTGGACTGGTGCGTCGGCGAAGTGCTTGCCACGCTGGATCGCTTGAAACTGACGCGGAACACGATCGTGCTGTTCACAAGCGACAACGGCCCGGTGATCGACGATGGGTATCAGGATCAGGCGGTGGAGAAGTTGGGCGACCACAAGCCAGCCGGACCGTTCCGCAGTGGAAAGTACAGCACCTTCGAAGGTGGAACACGAGTCCCGTTCATCGTGCGCTGGCCGGCGCGGGTGAAGCGCGGCGTCTCAGCGGCGCTTCTCTCTCAGGTCGACTTCCTCGCGTCGTTCGCGGCGCTCGTCGGCGCCGCACCTGATGTCCGCGCACGGGACAGCGAGAACGTGCTGGCGGCGCTGCTGGGCAGGTCGACGACCGGGCG
>JAYTIO010000025.1:0-3668 GCA_043731805.1 Pedosphaera sp.
ACATATCGGACTGGGGATTCACTTGGCCACGCATGCAGTCTCAGACTTACGCAGTTCCATGCCGTTCAATCCGTCAGCGACTTTTTCAATGAACTGCTAATGAAGAGGAGTCGGGGACGCCTGGGCACTCGGTAAGCACCCGTGGGGGCAATGTTTTCTCGGATGAGTGCCGGTGAGTGCCGGTGAGTGGTGCCATGCCCGGCTGCATGGTTTTGAGGGTTTTCCCCGTTAGAATGGCTCCGCAGGCTGATAACATCGCGCCGCACCCTGATTTTATCGCTCGGCTGGCTATTTTTGACCCGTCGCAGGCTGTTTTGGCGGCGTCGCACCCTGTTTCGGTCGTTCCGCACCCTGATTTCAAGGTGGCGCAGGGTGATTTTGTCGTGGCGCAGGCTGGTCACCGGTTCCACCCGGCTGATTTCCCGGCTGGGTGAGTCTGGCGAAGCTGGGAAATCAGGGTGCGGAGAGATAAAATCAGGGTGCGACGAGGGGAAAACAAGGTGCGACGGAGCGCCAAGCTGGGAGGACGAGGGGATAGGGGATGGGGATTAGGGGATCGGGGTGGCCTGAGACGCCCCCCTCACCCCGGCCCGGTCCCCCGCTGGGGGCGAGGGAGAAGAAATGGGGAAGCGGGGTCGTGTCGAAACGGGAGCGTGGTCTCCTACTCCGTGCGGCCAGCGCTGACCCGCAGGCGGAGGTCGCGTTCGCCCGGGGTGAGGCGCGGGCGGGCGGGGCGGGCGGCGGGCCGCCCGTCGGCAACGGCGGCTCCGCACCGAATGGGCCGGCGCGCACCCGCTCGCAGGCCCCGGAATTGCCGATTGACTTTCTGGCCCCCGAAATTTGCAATCCCGGGACATGGCAATGAGTTCACTACCGGCCCGGGACTTCACCAATCCCCGCGCCAAGCACGGCTTTCAAGGGCGCACCTGCTCCATCACCGGCGTGGGGGCCTACGTGCCGGAACGCGTGGTGACCAACGCGGACCTGGCGAAGTTCGTCGAGACGACGGACGAGTGGATCACCAGCCGCACGGGCATCAAGGCCCGGCGCATCGCGGCGGACAACGAGTTTTGCTCGGACCTTGCCGCCAAGGCCGCCGAGCGCGCGATGGCGCAGGCGGGCGTCACCGCCGAGCAGATTGACCTCATCATCGTCGCCACCATCACGCCGGATATGCCGTTCCCCTCCACGGCGTGTTTGGTGCAGCACAAGCTTGGGGCGAAGCGCGCGGCGGCGTTTGATTTGGAGGCGGCGTGCTCGGGCTTCATCTACGCGCTGGAGGTCGGCCAGCAGTTCATCATGTCGCGCACGAGCGAGTGCGTGCTGGTCATCGGCGCGGAGAAGCTTTCGTCCATCATTGACTGGCAGGACCGCACCACCTGCGTGCTCTTCGGCGATGGCGCGGGCGCGGCGATTTTACAGCATCGCCCCGACTCGCACGGCTTGCTCACCGCCTGCATGGGGGCGGACGGCGGGAAGGCCGGGCTGCTCTCCCAACCCGGCGGCGGCTGCCGCTTCCCGGCCACGCACGAGAGCGTGGACCAGCGGCTGCACTTCCTGAAGATGGATGGCAAGGAAGTCTTCAAGAACGCGGTGAACGCCATGTGCACCGCCGCGCGCGAGGCGCTGGCGCGGTGCGAACTCACCGTCAGCCAGATCAAGTGCATCATCCCGCACCAGGCCAATCAGCGGATCATTGACGCGGTGGCGGACCGGCTCGAAGCCACGCCGGAGCAGATGTTCGTGAATCTCGACAAGTATGGGAACACCTCCGCCGCCAGCGTGGCCATCGCCTTGGACGAGGCCGTGAGCACCGGGAAGGTGCAGCGCGGCGACCTTGTGTTGCTCGTCGTCTTCGGGGCCGGGCTGACGTGGGGTGCGGCGGTGATCGAGTGGTGAAGGGGGGCGGGAAAATCTGGCCCGCACTGCGTTGACGCGTTGCCGTTCGCGGTTACCTTGCCCCCAGTCCTTATGGCCACCCGCAAAACCGATTCCGCCGACTTCGCCGCTCCCGTCCGCCTCGCCACGCAGCTCACGCTGTCCGCCGCCACCACGCGCATCCGCAAGAACGGGATCGAGTTTCAATCCACCACGCCCATCGCCGCTTGGACGGAGATGACGGTGGCCTTGAGCGACCCGGCCGACGGCCAGGCGGTGCGCGCCACGGGCGTGGTGGTGGACTGCCGGGGCGACCGGCACCAGGGCTACACGGTGGCGATGGTGTTCATGGAGCTGACCCCGCTGGCCCAGGCCCGGCTGAGCCTGATGGCATTTTCCAACTTGGCATGAAATGGCGCGCTGACTAAGGTCCGCGCCATGTCTTTGCCAGTTAGTGAACCCGCCAACGAGGATGTCGCCTATTTCAACCAGATCCTGAAGGCCGGCGTCGAGGGCGGCTGCTCCGATGTCCACATCAAGGTCGGCACACCCGCGTCCTTCCGTATCAGCCGCGCGTTCCACTCCATTGACTTCGTCCCCACGCAGGTCTGGATGCAGAGCGTCATTGACGGCATCTGCCCCAAGCACATGAAGGCCGGGCTGGAGGCGGACCGCGAGACGGACTTCTCCTACTCCGCGCCGGGCGTGGGGCGTTTCCGCACGAACGTGTTCCAGTCGCTGGGCCGCTGGTGCATCGTAATGCGCTACATCAAGAGCACGGTCCCGTCCTTCGAGAAGCTCGGCCTGCCGGACATCCTCAAGACCGTGGCCGAGTCGCCGCGCGGCATCGTGCTGATGGCCGGCACCACCGGCTCGGGCAAGTCCACCACGCTGGCGGCGATGCTGGAGCATCTGAACAACAACTTCCGCAAGCACATCGTCACGCTGGAAGACCCCATCGAGTTCGTCTTCGAGGAGAACCAGTGCCTCATCGAGCAGCGCGAGTTGAACCTCGACACGATGAGCTTCCACCGGGCGATGAAGAGCGCCCTGCGCGAAGACCCGGACGTGATCATGGTCGGTGAGATGCGCGACGCCATCAGCTTCCAGACCTCCATCAGCGCGGCGGACACCGGCCACACGGTCATCTCCACCATGCACACCACCAGCGCGAACAGCTCGGTGGGCCGCATCTTGGAATACTTCAAACAGGACGAGCGCGACACCATCCGCCGCCAGCTCGCCGGCACGCTGCGTTCGGTGTGCTGTCAGCGCATGGTGCCCACGGCGGAAGGCGGGATGCGCCCGGCCTTGGAGATCATGATCAACACGATCTCCATCCGGAAGGCCATCGAGGAGAACCAGCTCGGCAAGCTCCTGCCCATCATCGAGGGCAGCCGCAAGATCGTCGAGACCGACGGCGTCCCGCTGTGGGAAGACCAGGGCGAGGGCATGATGAGCTTCAACCAGTGCATCTACAACCTGCTCCAGCAGGGGATCATCACCGAGGGGGCCGCGATGGAGAAGGCCTCGAATCCGCAGCAACTCAAGATGTGGCTGGAAGGCATCTTCACCAGCTCCGGCGGCATCACGGGCTGAGGCCAGGAAGGCCGCGGGGCGGGGAATTTATCAGGAGAGCAGGAAGGCAGGAGGAACGCCGGCGCACGATCTGATACCAATTCCCAATAGAAGTCGGTGGAATGCTAACCCGACGCCACGCCGCGCGCCTTCTCCCTTCCTCGGAGGAGGGGAGGGGCCGCCAACGCCGACGCACGTAACCCCTCACCCCA
>JAYTIO010000026.1:0-3365 GCA_043731805.1 Pedosphaera sp.
CTTCGCGCCCCACCAGAAGCGCTGGATTTCAATCTCCTTCGTGCCGTCCGCGTTCGCGCTGAAATGGGAAATCTGATACCAGCGGAAGCTGCCCTTGGGCGTCTTCTCGCCCGCGTCGGTCAGGGCGAAGTAACGGCCCACGATGTCCTTCGTCCAGCCGCAGTCCTTGTCGCCGCGAATGAGGCCGCCGAACTTGCGCTCGGTGCTGCCGGAGATTTCGTTCTTCACCAGTGACGTGGTGTAGTCCTTGCCCTCGAAGATGCTCGCGGTCTTGTCCGGCAAGTCGTAGTCGGTGCGGCCCGCGACGACGATGACCTTGCCAGCGGTGAGGTGCTTCTTGGGGTTGAGGTTGATGAGCGGGCGGGAGTCGCCGAGCGAGCCGACGTTCTGCGCGGCGTTGTTGAAAACCAGTTGCGCGTTCGTCCAGTTCACCGACTCGACGGTGCTGCGGAAATTATTTTCCAACGTGCGGATGAAGGCGGCGTAACAGTTGCCATTTTCGTCGCCCGCCGCCGAGTGGATGTTGCTCATGTAGTTGAAGTCGCAGTAGTAGATGTAGGTGTCGCCGTGGGCGTATTGGTTGCGGATGACTTTTACGTCGTAGGTCTGGTTGTCGTTGTGGCTGGTCTGAAGCATGTGAACGAGGCCGGTGTTGCTCTTGTTGTGCATGATGGCCCCGGCCGCGTGGTCAATGTCCGTATCCGCCACGAAGTAACTCATCTGCTTCTCCACGTCGTAGCCGAGCGATTTCACCAAGCCGCGCGTGACGCCGCCGCCGTAGCCTTTGCCACCGTGGATGTTGATGAACTGGCCGGGGTGAATGCCGCGCACCGTCGGGAGGTAAAACTTCTGGTCCTTGCCTTTCTTCACCGGCAGTTGCAGCCAGTCGAGATAGCTGCTCGAGCCGTAAGTAATCTCGCTGTCGAGCGTGATGGCCGGATGCGTGCCCCAGTGCGGCAGGCTGTCGCCATCCGCGAGCCGCACGGGCCGCTCTAGGCGCAGGCCAGTCACCGGCGGAATCTGCACGACGACGCTCTTGCCGTTGTGCGAGAGCACGACGACGCCGGGCTGGTCGGTCCAGCGCTTCGTCTCCTCGGGCGGCGCGGGTGTGCGCGTGAGGCCCTGGAGCGGCAGCGGCTTTTGCAGCACGCTCCAGTCGGCGGCGGGGACTTCGAGGACGCCGCCGGTCTTGCGCAGCTCGGCGATGGCCTTTTCGTAAGTCTCGCGGAGGGACTTGCCGCTGGTGTCGCCGAACTCCTTCAGTTCGCGGACGAGCGGGGCCTTGGGTTCAGCGGCCGGTGCGGCGAGGGTCAGGAGGAGCGCAGCCATACTGGCGAGCCAGCGGGTTGTAGGGCGGACAGAATGGGCGAGAGGTAGGGCAACGGAGCGAGTTGGTTTCATGATTTTGGCCCTTAGCGGACGCGCCACCTGGCGGTAGCATTTGATTTAAAAAGGGTTGGCAAAGCTGCGCACCAGCGTCGGGTGGGCGCAGCTCGCCGCACAGCGCGCTCACTCCCCGGACGAGTCAGCGTCGACCTTGGCGGCGTTCTCGAAGCGGGTGAAGCCTTTGAGGAAGGTGAGGTGCACGTCGCCGGTCGGGCCGTTGCGCTGCTTGGCGATGAGGAGGTTCACGGGGATGGCGTCGAAGCTGTTTTGCTCGGTGGGTTCCTCGTCGTCCTCCTTGCCGAGCTTGGGTTTGTAGAGCAGGCCCACGAGGTCGGCGTCCTGTTCGATGGAGCCGGATTCGCGCAGGTCGGAGAGCTTGGGCTTGGCACCGGGTTCGCGCTTCTCGAGTTCGCGGTTGAGCTGGGCCAGGACGATGACGGGGACCTTGAGTTCCTTGGCGAGGGCCTTGATGCCTTGGGAGATGTCGGCGATTTCCTGCTGGCGGTTTTCGGCGCGTTTGGCCGTGCTGCGCAGGAGCTGGAGGTAATCCACGATGAAGACCTTGCAGCCGTGCTGCTGGTGCATGCGGCGGGCCTTGGCGCGGAGCTGGAGGATGCTCAGGCCAGCGGTGTCATCGATGAACAACGGCGCGCCGACCATGCGTCCGGCGGCGCTGGTGAGCTGGGGAAAATCGCGCTCGGCGAGGAAGCCTTCGCGGACATCGCGGAGGTTCACGCGGGCGCGCGAGCAGAGCATGCGCAGCACGAGCGACTCGGCGGTCATTTCCAAGCTGAAGACGCCGACGGGCTGGCGCAAATCCAGCGCGATGTGCTCGGCGATGTTCATGGCCAGCGAGGTCTTACCCATCGAGGGGCGCGCGGCGATGACGATCATTTCGCCGCCGTGCATACCGGTGGTCATCTTGTCCAGGTCGGTGAACCCGGTGGAGAGGCCGGTGGTCTGGCCCTTGTGCTCGTGGAACTTCTGGATCTGCGCGATGGCGTTGTTGACTAGGTCGCGCATGCCGAGGCTGACGGTCTCCTCGCGTTCCTCGCTGATGTGGAGGACTTCCTTCTCCACCTCGTCGAGGAGGGATTCGACATCGCCCTGCTGCTCCTCGTCGTAGATGCGCCCGATGACGCTGGTGCAGGTCTTGATCATGCGCCGGAGCAGGTGCTTCTCGACGACGATGTCGGCGTAGAAGGGCAGGTTCGCGGGCGAGGGCGTGGCGTCCACCAACGCGGTGAGGTAGGCCACGCCGCCGATGGCGTCGAGCTGGCCCTTGTCCTTGAGCTGCTGGCGGACGGTGATGAGGTCAATCGGATGCTTCGCGTCATACATCGCCACGAGGGTCTCGTAGAGGGATTGGTGGCGGAGGTCGTAGAAGGCAGCGGCGGCCCCGGCGTAAGGGCTGGGCGCGGGGCCGTCACGCCGAAACGGGGCTTCGTTGGCGGAGTCGTCGCGACGGGCCTTGAACTTCTCGACGCAGGTGCCGATGGCCCCGTTGGGGTCGAGGAGCATACAGCCCAAGACGCCTTGCTCGGCCTCGATGGAGTGCGGCGGCAGGCGGTCAATCTTGGCGAGGTCAATGGCCGCGTCCTTCCGGCGGCGCGTGCGCTTCAAGTCAGGCGGCACGGACAACAACTCGGCGGGCTGGTCAACGGAATCAATCACGCACCGAGCAGACGGGAATTCTCCCGCGCACGCAAACGGGAACCTGGAAACTCATTCACAGGCTGTTCACAAGCGCTCGCTCGCAGGGCTGTCGCTCGGGAAATCCCCGACCCTGAAAATCAGATTGTCACGCCCCAGCCCGCTGTTACCCTCCGGGGCCATTGCTGACCGGCAACCTTAGTTGATATGTCAAACACCCCAGGCCAACCGGGCGACGACGAGTGGGTTAAGAACTCGTCGCTCTACCGCGAATTCCTCGCCGAGCGCGAGGAGATCATGAAGCACAAGTGGATCGAGTCCGAGAA
>JAYTIO010000027.1:0-3077 GCA_043731805.1 Pedosphaera sp.
ACAGAAAATCCCCTTCCTCGGCGAAGTCCCCCTCTTCCTCGAAATCCGTGAAGGCAGCGACAAAGGCATCCCCGTCGCCGTCTCCCACCCAGCGGACCCGCAAGGCAAGCCCTTCATCCAAATCGCCGAGGCGCTAAGGCAGAAGCTGGGATGAAGTAGTCGCAACCTTCAGGTTGCGCTTCAATCGAAGTGGTTTTGTTGCTTGAGCCAACGGGCGGTGCGGAGCATCGTCAACCCATGCTTAACCTGAATTCTCCCCGCGACTGGCTAAACGGGCCACGTTCGCACCCTCGGCTCCAAGCAAAGCAAGAACCCTTGGAGCGACCCGGGGGGGGAAGTGCGTGCCGTGGCGGAAAGAATCCAAATCGGAGCAAGGCCAATTCACTCAACATGATATGACGCTACTGGATTTTGTTCGAGATTCCTTGTTGCAGATTTCACAGGGCGTTGCGGCAGCGAGGGAGCAGAGCGCAAAAATCGCACCGCCCGCATCGCCTGCCTCGTCCAAACAGAGTGCCACGTTTGTAACTATGGAGGGCAGCACGGCTTTCCTAGTCGACTTCGATGTTGCAGTCACGGTGAGCGAGAAGACAGGAGGAGGCGTGTCGGCCGGTATTTCGGTCGCGGGCATCTTCAAAGTGGAGGGCCAGAGTGACGGGGGTTCGGATCACTCATCGGTCAGTAGAATTCGATTCAGTGTGCCAGTTGTTTTCACAGGGTTTGACGGAAAATGATGCCCCCTAACAACCGCGCTCTGGGCCGCCTACTGTGGTTGGCATGGTCAAATTATGAATGACGCGAAATACTACCTGCTGCTTGCCGATGGCCGCACGGTGGGACCATTCAACCTCACCCAAATCAAGGAGCGGCTGGACAGTGGTGAGGTCACCGAAGAGACGCCGTGCGCCGCCGTAGGCGATTCCCAGTGGCGGCCCGTGCGCGAGCTGCCGAAGCCAACCGCGACTGCCCCAGCTGCTTCACTGCCCAGAGCAGCCATCCCGATTTCAGCTCCGGTGGAGCAGCCTAAGACCTCCACCGTGGGAAAAGTTCTTGGGTTCGGTTGTCTGGGCATCATTGGTTTGTTCGTTCTACTCGCCATCATTGGCGGGATTTCGGGTGGTGGTGGGAGCGACCTCAAATTCGACGCCTACTACACAGCTACCGCTTCGTTCGTCCCGGCACACCTGAAAGCTCCCAGCACTGCCAAATTCGCAGCTTATGGAGAATCCGGTGTGAGTGTAGACGGGGACGTTTACACGGTTACTGGTTGGGTTGACGCACAAAATTCGTTCGGTGCGATGGTTCGTCAGAGATACATCTGCAAGATGAGATGGGAGCAGGCGAGAGGGAAATGGGTTCACATAGACACCTCGTTATTCTGATGCGGTTAGCATCGTGCTGGCAACTTAGTCGTGCCTTCAGATTCCGCTTCAATAGTGCCGTTCCGCGCGCAGGCTGAAGACTGCGACTACCAGCACTCACGCCTTCGCCAGCTCCGGCCAGAGCAGTGCGCTCATGCGCATCCCGGCGTGGAAGCAGTCGAGGTCGAACTTCTCGTTGGGCGAGTGCGCGTTGTCGTCGTCGGGATGGAACTCGTGCCTCACTTCGCCAGCAGGCTTTCTATCCGACGATAGACCTCCGCAGCGGGGATGGGCTTGACCTGGCCGGAGCGGACCTCGTCGCGACGTCGAATGGCCTCCCCGGCCCATTGCCGCTCCAAGTCGCCCTCGTCCAGACTGGCGATGAGCCGTTCCGCGAGGTAAGCCCGATCCTTCGTCGGCAGTTGCTCCACCGTCGCCGCAATGTCCTTCAGTGCTGCGGTCATGCTGCGAACCTAACGCGCCCGAATCAGAAGACAAACAGAAAGCCGACACTCCCGCGTGCCGGCGCTTACACCTTCGCCAACTCCGGCCAAAGCAATGCGCTCATGCGCATTCCGGCGTGGAAGCAGTCGAGGTCGAACTTCTCGTTCGGTGAGTGCGCGTTGTCGTCGGGCAGCGAGAGGCCGAGGAGCAGCGTCTCGACGCCGAGGATGCGCTTGAAGTCGTTCACGATGGGGATGGAGCCGCCTTCGCGCATCAGCACCGGCTCGCAGCCGAAGGCGTCGCGGAGGGCGCGGAGCGCGGCCTGGGCGCGGGGGCTGTCGGGCTGCACGAGATACGGCTCGCCGGCGTGGCCGGCGTCCACCGTCAGCTTGCAACTAGGCGGGCACAGCGACTTCAGGTGCGCGACGATGAGCTTCTGAATCTTCTTCGGGTTCATGTCCGGCACGAGGCGGAAGGTGAGCTTCGCGCGCGCCCATGCCGGCACGATGGTCTTGCTGCCCTCGCCCTGGTAGCCGCTGGTAAGTCCGTTGATCTCGCAGGTCGGGCGCGCGGTGCGGCGCTCGGTGCTGGTGAAACCCTTCTCGCCAAACAGCTCCGGCGCTCCGACGAGCTTGCGGAAGGTGGCTTCGTTGCCGGGCAGCTTGGCCAGCATCGCGCGCTCGTATTTCGAGAGCGCGGCGACGTCGTCGTAAAAGCCGGGCACCGTGACACGACCGTTCTTGTCGCGGAGCTTGGCGAGCATCTGCGCCAGGGCCATCGCCGGGTTGTCCACCGCGCCGCCGAAGAGGCCGGAGTGCAGGTCCCGGTTCGGCCCGTCGAGGCGGATCTCCACCGCGAGGATGCCGCGCAGCGCGTAGGTGAGCGCGGGGTGCTTCTTGCTCGGCAGGCCGTTGTCCGAGATGACGAAGGCTTCGCAGCGCAAGTCCGCCTTCCGCGCGCGCAGGAAGGGCGCGAGGTTTTCGCAGCCGATCTCCTCCTCGCCCTCGATGAGGAACGTGAGGTCGCACGGCAGTTCCGTGCCGGTCTTGAGGTAGGCCTCGACCGCCTTCAAGTGCGCGAAGTGCTGGCCCTTGTTGTCGCACGAGCCGCGCGCGAAGAGGTTGCAGCCCTCGATGCGCGGCTCGAACGGCGGGGACCTCCACAGCTCCAGCGGCTCCGGCGGCTGCACGTCGTCGTGGCCATAGACGACGTAGTGCGGCTTGCGCGTCCCGGCGCGACGCGGCGTGCGGGCGAGCACGATGGGATTGCCGG
>JAYTIO010000028.1:0-8866 GCA_043731805.1 Pedosphaera sp.
CAATGATGCCCAGCACCACCATCATCTCGATGAGGGTGAAGGCCCGCGTTCCACGCAACGGCCAAGGTGAGGCGATGTCTCCTGAATTCGCGCTGGTAGGGCGCGGTGTCCACACCGCGCCGCCGGGGTTCCGCAGCGTCTGGGTGGCCGACGGCGGGGTGAGGACACCCCGCCCTACCCACGGCAGGTTCTGAGGTAGGGTGCCGGGAGCCGCCAGCATCCCCTGCCCTCTCCCGGCGGCAACAAGTTTGGCGGCGAGGTTCATGGACTTACTTCCAGCTCAGGACGTTGTCCCGGTTCACCCCGACGTCCGCCTTCGTCGCCATGTCGAACATCCCATCTGGGCCGAAGGAAAAGATCATCACGGAATCCTTCAGCGCCCACGTGTTCACGCCGGCCTGCTTCGCTAGGCCGATACTGGGGGTAGTGACGGCGTCGAGCCTGTAAACCGAGTTCGAGACCCAGCCATCGTAGTTCAAGTCCAACGCGATGATGTAGGGGTTGCCCCACGGGTCGCGCATCACGCCGTCGGTGCCCAGGCCCGCGCCGGAGTTCGCGCCCGAGGACTTGGCGTGGAAGTAAGAGGTCTTGCGCGGATTGCGCTGGTCGTTGGCGACTGACGGATCCGGAACATAGCCGGACGTCGGCGTGACACCGGCTAGGATCATCATCAACTCCGCGTTGCAAGCCTGATATGGGGGTATGGTCGCAGGGCCATTCCAGATGTTCGTGCCGTAACCGGTGCTGCCGGTGCCTACCACGTTGTTCTGGTTCGTGGTGCCATAGGTGAAGTCCGTGCCCAGCGTCGCCGCCGGCGTGGACGCGGGCAGGCGGCTGTAGTCATTCTGATACACGGCGACCGCCCCTTTCAGGTCCGCCATGTCCTTGGTGGACGCCATGATTTTGGCGCGCTTCTTGGCCCCGGCCAAGGCCGGCATGAGGAGTCCAGCCAGCACGCCAATGATGCTGATGACGACCAGCAGCTCAATGAGCGTCATGGCCTGGCGGTTGCGGTGCGAGTGATGAGGATGATGTTTCATGTTGAAAGCTGAGGTCATTTCCAATTGCCGACGATGTTGGTGCCGCCTTTTTTCTTAAGCTCCGCCCAGAGGTCGTAGGACTTGGGGTTGTGCCCGTTCACGGGATACGCACGGTAGCGCCAGACGTTGACGGTCTGAGTTGGATCGGGATGTTCGGCGGCCACTTGGAGCAGCATCACCGCCGGCGGCAAGCCCGGCGCGCTGTTGGTGAGCAGGACGTAATCCGCGTTCTTGCTAGAACCGCCCTTGAGATTCAGGAAGGACTTGGCCTTGGTCCCGTCCTGATTCACGAATCCGGCCAGGCTGAAATAGGAACTCACCATCGCCAGCGTCACCGTGTGATTGGGATCCGACTCCGAAACGAAATTCACGCCCGAACGCCGCATCCCGCCCAGCTCGTAAGCCAGCGGGTTCCAAAAGGGATTCGCCGCCGCCCAAGTCGGCTCATCCGGCGGATACGAACCGAACTTCTTCTTGTAGTCCTCCAGCGCCAGTTCGATTTTCGCGAGCTGCGCCTTCGCGGCAGACTCGTCCCGCTTGCCAGTCGCTGAAGCGATCGCCCCCACGGTCATCGCCGCGATGATCCCGATGATCGCAATGACCACGAGCAGCTCGATGAGCGTGAACGCCACCCTCCCCGGAGCGCGGCCTTCAGGCCGCTTCAACGTCCGAGCAGACATTGGGGAAACGATAGTCCGGGGGACATGCCGGACGATGCAGCGGCGTAAACGCCGCGCTCCGAAACGCTTGCCTTCGGGGGCAGCGTCAATCTGCGCCACCCTGCCCTGCCCCGCCTGTCTTGCTTGTCGTGTCGTCGTCTTCATTTCATACCTCGATCTCGAATTTCCTGTTCCATCCGCTCGCTCAACCACTGCTTCACCATGCTCTGGTAGTTCAAATACCGGGACCGGGCGAGGCGCTTGATGCGCGAGAGCATCCGCGGGTCCATCCGCAGCGTCACCGTCACCGACTCCGTCGTCTCCGCGCCCGCCACCATCGCCGCATCCATCAGCCGCAAGTCCAGCCGGTGCTCGCGCCAGTAGTCCGCCTCCTCCTCCTCGCTCGCGAAGGCCGGCACCACGTCCCAGTTGGAAATCGCCGTCATGGTCAGTCTTTATGGTCCAGCAACTGAGTCACCCGCCGCTTGTAGAAGAACTGCTCTTCCTGCAAGAACTCCCGCGCGAAAATCACCCGCACCTGCTTCCCGTTCGTCCGATACAGGCTGAACACGCCTACCCCGCGCGCCGACCGGCCCAAATTGAAATATCGCGACTGCCCCGCGAACCGCGCTGAGTCCGGCAGCAGCCGCACCACGAACGCATCGTCGAAGGACTCTTCCACGTCCTGCTGCGTCAGCTCACCCGCCGGGGTGAACGGAGGATTGTTCCAATCAAAGTCCATAAACCATCCGGTTCGGGCTGTATGTCCATTGACGTTGCGGTGTCACGACAATGTATTTACGGACTCGCAGCCTTTCCGTCAAACCGGGTCTTTGCTGTAGGCGAAGCGAACACAGCCGCCACAAACCCGCACTGACCAGCACAAATCTAAAGTTGGCGCAGCGCGCCAAGTTCGAGCTCACGCGTCGGTTCCAAACAAAGTCCCAGCTTCCAATCCCTCGGACTAGCCCGAACTCCGAAATGGGATGGCCGCGAAAGGGCACAAAGAGCGCAAAGCCAAGCCTCTGGCAAGTGGACAGACCGGGTAGAAATAGTCCCGGTCCCGGTCAGTTCAACCGTGGCCTCTTTGTGTTCTTTGCGCCCTTTCGTGGCTAAACTTCGGAGTTCGGGATTAGTGCCGGTCAGTGCAGGTGAGTGGTTCAACTCGGTGTCGCTCTTACTTTGAGCTTCGCCCCACCTCGTTTCCCGCGTTCAATCCGCGCCTTGAATTGACATGAGTGCCCATCCCGGTTTCGGTGCCCACACCGACCCCAGCTTCAAATCGCAGCCCCGCTCCACCGGCGAGGTCGTCCGCCGCGTCGGCGTTTATCTGCTGCCCTACAAGCTGATGGCGCTCGGCACCATCGGCTTCGCGCTCCTCTCACTCGCCGCCGCGTTCACCTACCCGAAGCTCACGCAGCACGTCATTGACGAGGTCATCACCAAGAAGAACGCCGACAGCCTCGCGCCCGTGATGGGCTTGCTCATCGGCGCCTTTTTCCTCCGCGAGTTGTTCACCGGCATCCGCATCCGCCTCAACAACGAGCTGGAGCAGAAGGTCATCCTCGACCTCCGCCGCGATGTTTACGCCCGCCTCCAGCGCCTCCCCGTCGGCTGGTTCGACCAGCGCGCGTCCGGCGACCTCATGACCCGCGTCATCGAGGACGTGAACGCCATGGAGCGCCTGCTCATTGACGGCACCGAGCAAGGCACCGTCGCCATCCTCAGCATCGTCGGCGTGCTCACGATTCTCTTCTGCACGAACCCGTTGCTCGCCGGCGTCGCGCTCGCGCCACTGCCCATCCTCATCGGCGGCGCGCTCTGGTATACGCTCACCGCCCACCAGCGCTACCGCGTCCAGCGCCAGGCCGCCAGCGCCATGAACGCCCTGCTCATGGACAACCTTCAGGGCATCCGCCAAATCAAATCCTTCGGTCGCGAGCGCCACGAAGACGCCCGCTTCGGTGCCCGCGCCGAAGACCTCCGCCAAGGCACGCTCACCGTGATGCGCGCGTGGGCCATCTACTCGCCCGCGATGGCCTTCGCCTCCTCGCTCGGCATCGGCCTCGTCCTCTGGTTCGGCGGCACGCAAGTCCTCGCGGGCAAGATGACCGTCGGCGAGTTGGTGCAATTTCTCCTCTACCTCGCGCTCTTCTACGAACCCATCGGCCGCCTCCACGGCTTGAACCAAATGCTCCAATCCGCCCGCGCCGCCAGCGAGCGAGTCTTCGACATCATGGATGCGACAGCGGAATGCCGAACCTCAGTTCAAGCGCAATCGGCCTCAAATTCGCAGTTCGCAATTCGCAATTCGCAATTGCCTCGCGGCGAGGTCCGCTACACCGACGTCGGCTTCCAATACAGCTCCGAACGCGTGGTGCTGAAATCAATCTCCCTCCACGCGCGCCCCGGCCAGATGACCGCCCTCGTCGGCCCGACTGGCGCGGGCAAATCCACGTTGGTGAACCTCCTCCCCGCCTTCTACCAAGCCACCTCCGGCCGCCTTTTCATCGACGGCGTGGACACCCGCGAGCTGCCGCTGGAAACCCTGCGCGAACAAATCAGCGTCGTCGCCCAAGAGCCGTTCCTCTTCAACGGCACCATCCGCGAGAACATCCTCTACGGTCGCCTTGATGCGAGTGAAGCCGACCTGCACGCCGCCGCCAAGGCCGCCAACTGCCACGACTTCATCACGCGCCTGACCGACGGCTACGACGCCCGCGTCGGCGAACGCGGCGTGAAGTTGAGCGTCGGCGAGAAGCAGCGCGTCAGCATCGCCCGCGCGCTGCTGAAGAACGCGCCCATCCTCATCCTCGACGAGGCCACCGCCAGCGTGGACACGCAGACCGAGAAGCTGATTCAGGAAGCGCTGGAGCGGCTGATGGCAGGGCGCACCAGCTTCGTCATCGCGCACCGCCTGAGCACGATTCGCAAGGCCGACCAAATCCTCGTCCTGCGCCACGGCGAAATCGTCGAACGCGGCACGCACGACGAACTCCTCGCCACCGACGGCCTCTACGCCAAACTTGCGCGCATCCAGAACACGACGTTCATCGAAGAGAGTTTCGAGAAGCTCGCGGTGAACTGAGGCGAAGGTAGGGCGCGGTGTCCTCACCGCGCCGCTCCGTTGCGTCCGAACGCCAAGCGGCGCGCTGAGGACAGGCGCGCCCTACCCCAGTTCCGCGCTGCTCCACCGCTCACCTGCCTGCAACACCCGGCACTTCTGCCCGAGCTTTCCGCACTCCGCCACGAACTCCTCCGGCGACGCCGTGTTGAACGTGAACAGGTCGTAGTGCATCGGGATAACCAACCGCGCGCCGATGGCCTTCGCCAGTTGTGCCGCCTCGCGACCGTCAAGATTCCCCGCGACCTTGCGCTCCGGCTTGTCTCCGTTGATGGGGAGCAGCGCCACGTCCACACGGAACGGGCGAATCCAATCCTCCATGCCCTCGAAGTGCTTCGTGTCCCCCGCGTGATACACCCGCCACGGACCGAACTGGAAAATGTAGCCGAGGAACTTGTGGTTACCCTCCGCGTCCACCTCCAACTCGTTGTGCGCGGCGGGAATCCCGTTGAACGTGAATCCGCCCGCCGACTTCACCTCGCCCGCGCGCACGCCGATGAGATTCGCCGCCTTCAGACTCAGCCCGATGCGGAACGCCCCCGCGCCGCGATTCGCCTCCGGCAACACCAGCGGCAGCGTCGGCTTCGCCGCGAGCAACGGCTTGAGCGTGTCCGGGTCGAAATGGTCGGTGTGGTTGTGGCTACTCGTCACCACGTCCACGAAGCCCAGCCGCTCCGGCGCGACCACGCGCTCCGTCATGCGCACATGAGGTTTGTCCGTCTGCGCATACTTCACCGTGAGCGAGTCGGAGAGATACGGGTCCAGCAGCGCGTGCCGGCCATTGAACTGCACGAGGAACCCGCTCTGTCCGAGCCACCACAGCCGGAAGTTCGGCCGGTCGGATTTCGCGGCGTCAACGTCCGCGAGCAAGGCGGCGTCGTGGAGCAAGGGCTTAATCATCGGCGCGCGCTTCAACCGTGGCTCAACTTAAGTTCCTGCCGCACGCGCCGCACGCCTTCCACCATATTCTTCAGCTTCTGCTTCGCCGCCCAGCGCGCGGTCTGCGAGAGGCCGCAGTCAGGCGCGAAGACGAGCTTCTCCGGGGGCGCGTGCTTCAGGCAGGCGTGGACGCGGGCCACGATGTCCTCGGGCGTCTCGAGGTAGTAGCTCTTCACGTCCACAATGCCCACGGCCACCATGTGCCGCTTGGCGATTTCCCCGATGATCTCCAACTCCGCAAACTCGCGGCTCGCCATCTCGACGTGGATTTCGTCCACGAGCATATCGAGGAACGCCGGGAACATCGGCGCGTAGCGGCGCGGCCCGACGGCGCGGCCCTTGTAGTTCCCAAAGCACAGGTGCGTGCTGAGATGGCACTTCCCAGCAACCGCCTCGACAGTGCGATTGAAGATGTCCACGAAGCGCGTCGGGTCTTCGCGATGCGCGTAGCAGCTCATGCTCGGCTCATCCACGCAGATCTCCGTGCAGCCCGCGCGCACCAGCGCCTCCAGCTCGGCGCGCACCAGCGGCAGCAACGCCTCGGTCAGCTCCCAGCGGTCACGGTAATGGTCGTTGGGCAGCAGCCGGCCCGCCAGGGTGTAGGGGCCGGGGACGGAGCATTTCAGTGTGAAGGCTCCCGCGTGCGCGCCGTGCATCGCATGGGCGATGCGCGTGAGCCGGTCGAAGTCTTCCAGTGTGCCGAGGCCGTGCGGCGCGCTCAACTCTCCAATGACCTTGTGCTTGCCACGCTGATCATGCGCCGGCGGTCCCAGGCGACGCGGCGACGCGCTCTCCAGCTCGATGCCCGCGATGAAGTTGTAGAAGCTCAGGTTGAAATCCAGCCGCGTTTGCTCGCCGTCGGTGATGACATCGAGGCCGGCATCAAGCTGGTCTTTCACCGCGAGCGCGACCGCGTCGTCAATCAGCTCCGCGCGGTCCGCCTCGCCGAACTGGCCGAGGTGCTGGCAGGCGAATTCCAGCCATCCGGGGTAAGCCATGCTGCCGATGACGGTCGTGCGCAGAAAGCGTTTGTTCATGGGGGGATAGAACGCGAAAGCCCGCCGGGAAGACAAAGAAGAAATTGCCGTGGCGCTGGGTGCGCCCGCTCGCGGTTGAGCCGATTAGGCAGAGGCAGTAACGAGAGCCGAAGACCATCGTTATGATCGCCGTCTCCGCGCCCCTGCCCCTCAGCGAACCGGACGGGCGGAGTTCGCGCACCCATCGGGCAGGTCCAACCACGCCGTGGGGCTACGTCCTCGCCCACCCCTGGGCCGCACGGCCAGAAAAGTCCCTTCACCGTGGATTGCAGCACCGTGCCTCGTCAGCGCGTCCACCGCGCGCCGAAGCCAGTCCGAAGCGTGGAGCTACTTCTTGTCGTCCTTCTTCTCCTCTTTCTTGTCGTCCTTCTTCTCCTTCTTGGCCGGAGGCTTGCCAATGCCGAAAACAGTGGCTTCCATTTTGCCGTCCGCGCTCATCTTGTAGCCGCCAAACACTTCGTCGCCTTCTTTGAGATCTTCCAGCGTGGCCGGCTTGCCGTCCTTGCTGATTTTGGTGCCGGCTACGATTTGGATCACGCGGGCCTTCTCGCCCGAGAGTTTGACCGTCTTGGCCGCCTTGTCCACCGTCACGGCCTTGCCGGTGAAACCACCGCCCTTGGCTTTTTCGTCGCCCTTGCCTTTTTCAGCGGCTTTTTCCTTGCCCTTCTCCTTGTCCTGCGCGGACGAAGTGGCTGGCACGCCCAGCAGGACGGCCATGGTGAACGACGCGATGAGCAAGGATTTGCGGAATGCTTTCATATTTTTCTCCAAGGTTTGTGTTGTTTGTTTGGTTTGATTTTGCGTGTAACGACTGAGTGTTAGCAAAAGGGCTGGGAACCCGGCAACATCTTTTTTGGCACCTTCAACGAAGGGGGGTGCATCCCTGCACCGCCAGCCGGGCGGAAGCAAAACGGGGCGGCCATGCGGCCGCCCCGGTGGGGATCAGTTGCCAGGACTCAATTCAGCGGCCCTTCGGCAGCGCGCTGCGGCCGGCATAGACGGCGTGCTTGCCGAGCAACTGCTCGATGCGCAGGAGTTGGTTGTATTTCGCGGTGCGGTCGGTGCGGCTGAGGCTGCCGGTCTTGATCTGGCCGCAGTTGGTGGCCACGGCGAGGTCGGCGATGGTGGCGTCCTCGGTTTCGCCGGAGCGGTGCGAGAGAATGGAGCGGTAGGCGTGCTTGTGCGCGAGTTCCACGGTGTCGAGCGTCTCGGTGAGGGAGCCGATTTGGTTCACCTTGACGAGGATGGCGTTGGCGGTGCCGGTCTCGATGCCCTTACGGAGGAACTGGACGTTGGTGACGAAGAGATCGTCGCCGACGAGCTGGACCTTGGAGCCGAGTTTGTCGGTGAGTTTCTTCCAGGTGACCCAGTCGCCCTCGGCGCAGCCGTCCTCGATGCTGACGATGGGATACTTGGCGCAGAGGTTCGCGTAGAACTCGACCATCTCGTCGCCAGAGAGCTTCTGGCCGCTGCTCTTCTTGAAGACGTAGGTTTCGTTGCCGGTGTAGAACTCGGAGGCGGCGACATCGAGCGCGAGGAAGATGTTCTTGCCGAGTTTGTAGCCGGCGTCCTTCACGGCTTGGGCGATGACGTCGAGCGCGGCCTCGGCGCTGTCGAGCTTCGGGGCGAAGCCCCCTTCGTCGCCGACGGCGGTGGAGAGGCCCTTCTTCTTCAGCACGCCCTTGAGCGCGTGGAAAATTTCGGTGATGGCCTGCAAGCCTTCGCTAAAGGTCGCGAAGCCGTGGGGCATGATCATGAACTCCTGGAAATCAATCGGGGCGTCCGAGTGCGCGCCGCCGTTGATGACGTTGGCCATCGGGACGGGGAGGATCTTGGCGTTCGGGCCGCCGATGTATTTGAAGAGCGGCTGGCCGAGGGTGGCGGCGGCGGCCTTCGCGTTGGCGAGGGAGACGGCGAGGATGGCATTCGCGCCGAGCTTGGACTTCTTGAAGCCGGTGCCGTCGAGTTCGAGCATCGCGGCGTCCACGGAGAGCTGGTCGGTCGCGTCGAGGCCAAGGAGGACGGGGGCAATTTTCTCGGTGACGTTGCGGACGGCCTTGCTGACGC